>DYSA01000124.1 GCA_020726425.1 Fibrobacter succinogenes
CTCTTTGTCTCTTTGTCTCTTTGTCTCTTTGTCTCTTTGTCTCTTTGCCTCTTTGCCTCTTTGCCTCTTTGCCTCTTTGTCTCTTTGTCTCTTTGTCTCTTTGTCTCTTTGTCTCTTTGTCTCTTTGCCTCTTTGATCAAAAATGGAAAACGGGAAGAGTTTCCTCTTCCCGCATGGAATCACAAAAATCCTAACTACTTATTTTCCCATAGTTCCATCGAGACCAACGGGATTTTCCATCCAGTTAATCATCTGAGCACCGGTGATAAACCGAACATCACTTTTCGTTAATGCGTAGTTCACGAAATCTTCAATTACTTTCCGGCGAGAGAGGTGATCTCCCGCAGATTTGTAATCTTCGTTTACCTCTTCGGAGTAGAAATCAGGGTGCATTCCCAAGGTGAATGGAGTGCGGTTTCCATTGAGATGCAGATCGAAACTGTATTTCAATGTAGCAAGAAACTCTTCTGCCGACATAGCCGCGCCATCCCAATCAGCAGGGGCGAAAATGTTGTAGTCAAATCCTGTAAGATTTCCGGTTTCAACATCAAAGTAGTCGAAGTTTTTCTGGATACGACTGCGAAGTCCTTTTTTGAATCCATATTTTTCTGCCAGAGAATCGTGGGGAACCACGTAGTTGTAGACCGGAAGCTGCCAGAGGCCGGGGATTTTTCCCACGTGTTTGTATCCCCAATCGTCTTCACCAACAGACTGAAGCGTCATAAGCGAATCTGCTTGAGAACCATTATCCATAGTGTACGGCCAGAAATCATTTGAACCGTTCATGCCCGCTTCGCCACCCTCTTCAACGGAACAGTCGTATTTGAATCCCCGTTCAGTCATTGCAAGGTATGCATCGCGATTGTATTCGAGACGGGGAACGCGGAATCCCACCAGTTCAGATTTAGGAAGACCAATCACCGCAAGAAGAGTTGAATCATTTTTAGCAATTTCAGCAGCCCATACTTCTTTGCTCAGTAGACGAGCATCGATCGGTTCGCCAGCAGTATCTAGGAAATGAGTGAACGTGTGGTTCCCGATTTCATTTCCAGCTGCGTATGCGGCTTTCCACGAAGATCCCGCTTCGGCAGCATAGGTTCCATTTACGTAGAATGCCATTTTGGCACCGACGCCATCGAATGTGGCTGCGATTCCTTTTCCCGCAGGGTTTGTTTTGCTATTTACGAATTTCTGAATCCATGAAACCATTTCACCATCGCCACAGTCATCTGCTCCGATAATGACAAACTGAGGAACATTTGATACTGCGATGTTTCCCGGAGGAGTAACAGAGTAGGGAAGTGTTCCCGCCATGGTAAAAGCTGAAATTGAAAGAGCGGTAAGCAACTGTTTTTTCATAGAAAATCCTTTCGTTTATGAGTAGCAAAATAGTTTTATGTTCAGGTTTGAGGGGTATTGATTTACCCGATTGCCCAGTTTAGGCAGTAGTCTAACTTGGGTGAACTGAAGCTTCAAGCCTCAAGCCACAAGTTGGAATTCACTTTTAGCTTGAGGCTTAATCTCGATGGCGTTGGAATGGGAATGATGATTATGCGAGTGAAAAAAGATGGTCAGACTATCAATAGTCAGACATTCATGTTGAAATAATCTCATAGTTTCCACTAACTGCGTTGAAGCAGGGAGTTCGGTAAAGCCGTTCTTCCTGCTTTTTTTTCCGAATGCCGGTATTTTATTCATAAAACTAAAATGAGATACTCCCGATTTTTAACTCGACTGATTCCATCGTAGATGCTATACTCACAGTCCTAAGACTGAGTAACAAAAGTTCTTACCGAACCTGTTCAGATGAGCAAAGGAATGAAATTTATGATTTCTAGAGAAATAAATAGGACAATCCTTGTAATAGACGATGATCGCCAACAACTAACGATACTATCGAAAATGCTTGAGGATGCGGGATACATCGTTGAGACAGCTCAGGATGGAACACTGGGGTATCAAATTGCTGTTGCGATGATTCCCGCACTGATACTTCTCGATATGGGACTTCCTGATTTGAGCGGTGATATTGTCTGTACCCGTCTAAAACAGAATCCTCCTACTGCTCAAATTCCCATTCTGTTTCTCAGTGGCCAAGGATCATCTGAGAGTATAGTCCGCGGATTTGAAGCAGGTGCGGTCGATTATATTGCAAAACCATTTCGACTTATAGAACTTCTCGCTCGCGTTAAAACTCACCTGGAACTCTACACTTTTCAAATGGAACAAAAGGCTGCAATTGCGCAGGGAAAATATTATCTCGAAACAACTCAAAAGTTATTGGAAAGTCAAGTTGTAGAAACTAAACAGCTCGAAGAAGAAATATGTGAAGTCGAAAGCAAGTGTTTTGCGATCACTCAGGCCATGATGGACGGCTTTTGGATATCTGATATTGAAGGCAAGTTTCTAGAAGTAAATGATGTGTATTGCAAAATGAGTGGATATACTCGAGAAGAGTTACTTTCAAAAAATATTTCCGACATTGAATGTTTTGGTACTAGTGACACGGAAATTTCTCAGTACGAAGAACAAGTTTCTCAAGGTCAACGGAGATTTGAGATTCTTCATCGCCGCAAAGATGGTTCCACATTTCTTGCGGAAGTGAGTTCTCACTTTCAGAGCACGACATTTATCACGTTCATTCGGGATATTACGATTCAGAAAGAGTCTGAAACGAAATTGCTCAAGGAACAACAGCGTTTTCGATCAATATTTACAGCCTCCCCCGTGGGACTACTTCTGCTCAACAGAGATACTGTTGTCACCGATTTAAATCAATCTCTCATTGAACTGATCCTTCGCAATCCCCTCGACGTGATTGGAAAAAGAGCGGGAAATGGGATCAGCTGCGTTCACTCCACTGAAGATTTACGCGGTTGTGGATTTGCTTTAGCCTGTTCAAATTGTCTGCTTCGCCGCACCATTGAAACCGTGGTCAATGAAAGTATTGATATTCACGGTGTCGAACTTCCGATCGAACTTGCTCTTGAAGGAAACATTGTAGAGCGATGGATTCGCATTGATGCCGAACCGCTCGAACTTGAAGATGGATCGCGGGTGATCGTTGCGGTTGCAGATATTACTCACGAAAAAGAGGTTGAAAAAGAGATTGTTCGCCAAAAAGAGGAGATTGATCGCTATTTCAATCTCAGTCGTGATCTGCTTTTGATTGCTCGTACCGATGGAGTGATCGAACGGGTAAATCCCGAGTGGGAACGGGTTTTGGGACGATCAATCTCTGAGCTTGAAGGAAGTAAATTCTTTGATCTTGTTCATCCTGATGATATTGACATTACGGTGGAAGCTATGGCACTTTTAGATTCTCAAATCGATGTAACAAATTTCATCAATCGCTACCGCGCGAAAGATGGTTCGTATCTCTGGTTAGAGTGGCGAGCGAATCCATCCGGCTCATTGATCTACGCGGTTGCTCGTGATATTACTTCGAGAAAAGCTACAGAGTTGGCTTTGGAAGAAGAAAAAGTGCGCCTCGCAAATATCATCGAAGGTACGCAAGCGGGAACATGGGAGTGGAATATTCAGACTGGCGAAGGGGATATAAATGATCGCTGGGCAGAGATGCTTGGATATTCTCGCGAAGAACTTCTTCCCATTACATTAGAAACCTTTAGGCGATTCTCCCGTCCTGAAGATGTGGCGATTAGTTCTGAAATTATGGGCGAACATTTCGCAGGGAAACGAGATAATTATGAATTCATATCGAGAAAAAAACATCGCGATGGCCATTGGATTTGGGTGTTGGGACGAGGAAAACTGGTGAGTCGCACCGAGTCGGGAGAACCGTTGCTTATTCTTGGTTCGCAGTTGGATATCTCAAATCTCAAAGAGGTAGAACAGAAACTGCTGGAGAAAGAAGAGATTCTCACCGAAGCACAGGAAATTGCTCATATCGGTAGTTGGGAACTGGAGATCGAATCGGGGGAATTGTGTTGGTCGTCTGAAATATTTAATATTTTCGAACAGGATTCCGAATCATTTGCCGCAACCTATAAAAATTTCCAGCAAATGATTCATCCCGATGATCGCGATATGGTTGATATTGCCTACAAAAAATCGGTGCGCGATGGTGTATCATACTCAGTTACCCACAGACTATTGATGAATGATGGTCGAATCAAGTTTGTTCATGAACGGTGTCGCCACGAACGGGATGAAAATGGATTTGTGATTCGTTCTATTGGGACAGTGCAGGATATTACTACTTCGAAATTAGCAGAAGAGAATGAAGAGCGGTTAAAAGAACAACTCTATCAATCACAAAAGATGGATGCGGTGGGACAACTCGCCGGTGGAGTAGCTCACGATTTTAACAATATGCTCGGAGTAATTCTCAGTCACTCCGAAGAACTGCTTTTTGATATTAAACCGGATAATCCACTGTTTGAATCGGTGAATGAAATAAAACTTGCCGCTCAGCGATCGGCGGGGTTGACTCGCCAACTTCTCGCATTCTCCCGTCTACAACCTATGACTCCGAAGAAACTTGATCTCAACGATACCATTGAAACGATGCTTCGCATGCTTCGCCGGCTCATCGGCGAACATATTATCATGCAATGGAATCCTACAAATGAACTGACACCTCTTTTTATGGATCCCGGACAGATTGATCAGATTTTGGCAAACCTCTGCGTCAATGCGCGCGATGCTATGACCGGCCCCGGAATGATTACGATCAAGACCGATAGCGTACTTCTCAATATAGACTTTTGTAGGAAAAATCCCACCGTACTTCCCGGTGAATATATCAAATTGAGTGTTGCCGATACGGGATGTGGTATGGAAGAGTCGGTGCGGCGCAAAATTTTTGAACCCTTTTTTACCACAAAAGGCGCGGGGAAAGGTACGGGGCTCGGACTCTCCACAGTCTATGGAATTACTCAACAAAATGGTGGAACGATCACCGTCGAGAGTTCGATCGGGAAGGGTTCAACATTTAGTATTTACCTTCCGCGCCAAGAAAATAGTATTGTTGAAGAAAAGTCGGATGAGTTCGCGACACCGCACGGAGGCGATGAAAAAATTCTTTTGGTCGAAGATGAAGAGATGTTGCTTCGCGCTTCAACCCGCATACTTCTGCGATCTGGATATACCGTTTTTGCGGTGACTAATTTTGAAGATGCACTCAGTGCGGTAGCGAATAATCCTGATATTTCACTCTTGATTTCTGATGTAATTATGCCGGAAATAAATGGGAAAGAGCTCTCACGGGAAATAGCTAAACTCGTACCGGGAATTAAAGTATTATTTGTTTCTGGGTATACTTCAAATGTGCTTTCAGAACAGGGGCTGATTAGTGAAGATATTAATTTCTTGCAGAAGCCATTTCAATTTGAAGAGTTATTAAGAAAAACGCGAGATGTGTTAGATCAATAATACACCGATGAATATTCAAGCAAAAGGGTAGTTTAACTTTTAAACTGCCCTTTTTTCATGGGATACCGACACTTTCACCAGTAGCTATAGCCGATAGTTCATTTTTTGATTCTATTCCTTTGTCATAAATCACCGGTGATTCAGCTGGATTATCCGATACTTTCAATTGCCACATGTATAGAAATTTGAAAAGTATGTACTCTGCATCCAGAGGAGTGTACTACCGCAAAAACTATCCTCCTATTGTAGAAATATGATCACCACACACCCAACCGGAACTGAACGCCCACTGAAGATTATATCCTCCGAGTTCACCGGTAATATTGAGAACTTCGCCGGTGAAATAGAGCCCTGCGCAGAGACGGCTTTCCATAGTTGCCGAATCGACCTCATCAGTGTTGACTCCGCCGCGAGTAACTTCGGCTCGTTTAAAACCGAAGGTTCCTGCGGGAGCAAACTGATAGGATTTGATACGTGCAATCTGGTTTTTCTCTTCCTGACTGTACTGGTCAAGCGATTTGTCCGCAAGATTGAGTGAATCAAGAAGTGCTTTGGCAAATCGTTTCGGAAGAGGGATAATCGTGGATAGAGATTTTTTACCCTGCCCCTTGAGCAGTTTCTCTAGTGAAATATCGGGAACAAAATCAAGGGTGATCTTTCCCTTTCTCCACCACAAGGAACTTACCATTATTGCGGGGCCGGTGATTCCCTTGTGAGCGCAGAGGATATTTCCGCGAATAGTATGATTATCCACCGTGAGAACTACTTCCGTGGAGAGTCCCGAGAGTTCGGTAAACCATCGCTGTTCCGGAAGAACGGTGAATCCTACTAGTGCCGGATCGGGGCGCACGATTTCGTGGCCAAACTGTTTTGCGATCTGAAAACCGATATCTGTTGCGCCGATCTGATCGTAGGATACTCCTCCAGAAGCGACAATGAGTTTCTTTGCAGAGAGAATCTGCTTTGACGTTTTGATCGTGAAAGTATCGTTTTTAATCACTGAAATAACTTTTTCATTGAGAAAAAAAGTGCAGTGTTTCGTCGCTTTGCGGAATAGGTCGATCATCTCTTGTGAACTTTGGCAGAAATATTGATTCTTAACTACCCGAGTCTGTTTTGTGGGGACTACGCCTTTCTGAGCCATCCATGCAAGAAGGTCGCGATTCGTAAAACGATCGTAGACGGTTTTAAAAAATGAAGAGTCGCCATCATAGTGATTCGCTGTGACCAATTCATTGGTGACATTGCATTTCCCGCCACCGGAGACGATAATCTTTGCTCCGATTCGTTCTCCACCATCGATCAGTGCCACTGATCCCTTGGTAATTTTGCTTGCCGCCATAAGTCCGCTGGCACCTGCGCCAATAATAAGTGTATCGTATACCATGGTTTCTCTTTGATTGATTTTTACGGCGGATAAATACATCTCTGTGAGAATAATCAAAAGAAGTTTTTGTTCTTTTT
>DYSA01000125.1 GCA_020726425.1 Fibrobacter succinogenes
CCAAACAAAGATCTGACCGTCAGTGCAAACTATGAAACTGTAGTTGGAATCGCTTCAGTAACCAATGCACAGCGCATCGTTTACAATTAACGCAATTTCGACTTCGACAATTTCATTATCCGTTCCTTCGACGGGAACCTACTCGATCTGCGTCAATGCAATGAACGGAAGAGAATTGTTTAGAACATCGACAAATCTTAGCACCGGTATTGCTTCGATCCCTACAAATCTCACAACAGGAATCGCATTGATCACGGTCGAAGGCAAGGGCGTAAGCCAAACAGTTCGAGCGATAGTTCGATAGTCTTTCCACAATACCAGTAACAAAAATGGCACGATCAAAGTTTGATCGTGCCATTTTCAATTTTGGGAAACTGAAACTCGCTTACAAACCGGTTGGGCAGGCGATCCAAACGGTTTCAACAGTAGGAAATTTCTGAGCCACGTGTTTTTGAAGGAGTGAAACACCGACTGTTTCTGAAGCATGGTGGCCCGCAAAAATTACCGAGATTCCATAATCGTGCGCATCGTGAAAAAACTCTGACTGCTCACCGGTGATCAGAAGATCTGCACCAGCTTTGGCCACTTCAATGAGTTCATCTCGTCCGCAAGCCCCACTCATAGCGGCAATTTTTGAAACGGGTTTGTCTGAGACTTTCAAAATCGTAGAACTCGTGTTGAGCTTTGAATCTAAAAGTAAGGCAAGTTGTTCAACCGAAGTAGGATTTTCGAAGCTACCGTACGCTCCAAGATGAATCTTACCACAATCACAAAATCTTCCGGTTGGTTTTGCGCCAACTAACTCAATGATGCCCGAATTATTACCGAACTCACCGTGAGCATCCAAAGGTAGGTGTACGGCGTAGAGCGACAGATCATTTTCAAAGAGAATCCCCAACCGTTTTCGATACACTCCGGTGATCACGGGATTTGCTTTACCCCAAAAGAGACCATGGTGAACAACAATCATATCGGCCCCCTGTTTGGCCGCCTCGGTGAACGTGGCAACTCCAGCATCAACAGCAAAAGCAATTTTTCGAATCTGCGAAGAGCCTTCAAACTGAAGTCCATTCCAGCTCACATCGCTAATCTCTGAAATTGCAAAAAGAGTGTCGAGGTACGTTACAATTTCAGCTCTTAATATCATCATCTCTTCTGACGGCTTATTACTTCTTTAATTACCTGTACGAGTTTCATCTGATCGATCGGCTTGTTCATTTCATGAGCACCTTGCGCGGTCAACATTTCTACAAATGAAGGGGCGACCTTATCTTTATGAAACACAATATACTCAATATCGGGGTACATTGTTTTACCCGTTGTAAAAAGATCGTGGCACATTTTCCAATCATTTGGTGGATCCATATCCATCATTACAATAGGAATATGGTTATCAATAATGTAGTCGGTAGCTTTTTCTGCATCTTCAAACTCGAACACTTCACAATACGGGCCGAGAATCGATTTTAGTGTTCCAAGAAACAGCTTAACATACCCAAACAACAAGACGCGCGGCTTCATAGAAACATTAGTCGATGAGATCGTTTTTTCTTCAATCTCTTTTTCTCGTTGTTCAGTGTGAAGGCGCGCTTTTACCGTTTGGTTAATGCGCTTCGTCTCTTTTTCACGATTCATTGTGTTTAATCTTTTAAGCAGATCTTCACGGTTGGCATCAAAACCCATAGCTTTATCCTCGTTCAATATTTTCAAACTGATTTTACTATGCAAAACAGAATCTGTAAAGAGATGGCTAAAACTTTGAGTAGCACGAGGCGAGAAACTATTTTAGCGAAAATGAATTGAGTTTTCCAGGAGGTTCCATGCGCTGTCCCTATTGTGGAGAAAATCGTGACAAAGTCGTTGATTCTCGTACCAGTAAAGAAGGTGCGGCAACTCGCCGGAGACGTGAATGCCTCGATTGCGGTGAACGGTTCACCACATACGAATACGTAGAACAACTCGAAGTTGCTATTATTAAAAAAGATATGCGCAGAGAGCCGTTTGATCGACAGAAGCTCGTTTCAGGTATTCAAAGCGCATGTAAAAAGCGTCCCGTCTCGATGGAATCGATTGCAGAGATTGTTGATCGAGTCCAACATCGCATCGAACAGGATCCCCGCGGAGAGATCGAATCGATAAAAGTGGGTGAACTCGTTATGGATGAGCTTTCAAAAATCGACCAAATTGCGTACATTCGGTTCGCTTCAGTATATAGAAATTTCCGTACCACCGAAGAATTTATCAGTCAAGTTAGTGAGTTAGTACAATGAAAAAACTTATAGCACTCTGTATTCCTGCGCTTATCGCTGCGGCTCCCATGGATTCTTTGGTCATTCGCGAAGTTGCAAAATCAGGGTACAAAAATATTCAAACGCTCGGCTTTGCACTTTCGGAACTGGGATCAACTGAACTTATTGCAGATTTCAACAGCACCGGTTCTCTCATTCCCGCTTCGGTGGAAAAGTTGTTCACGGGAGCGGCGGCAATGGATCTTCTCACGCCGCTTCACGATTTTAAAACCGAAATCTATCTTGGTGAATTTGATAAAGTAAGCGGCGTAGCAAAAAATATTGCCGTCAAGGGATTTGGTGATCCGGGATTTACAGCTGAACAACTCTGGCTTTTGGCGACTCAACTCAAACTCGAAGGGGTTACCTCCCTTAAAGACACGCTTTTCGTTGACAACAGCTACTTTGATTCTGCGACAATGGGTCCAGGATTCGACGAATCGACCAGTAGCCGAGCGTATATGGCTCCCGTTGCCGCACTGTCTGTTAATTTCAATTCAATCGCGATTCATGTTCGTCCAACAGAAATTGGATCTCCTGCAGCAATATCATTCCTTCCTGCACAAGCAAATCTTACGATTACCGGATCCGTGAAAACGGTTGCCACGGCAGAAAAAGAGGATTTAAATGTGACTACGAAGTTCGATGGAACGCAAAGTGTCGTCTCTGTCGAAGGTGTTGTTGGTGTTTCAGATAAAAGTAGAACAATCTACCGAAAACTATGGGATCCGGTGCAAGCGTTTAACACTTCGTTTACCGCGGCCTGTAATCAAGTGGGAATCACTTGTTCACTCACGGTGATTCCCGGGACTGTTCCAGAGAAAGTCAAACCATTTTATACATTCCACAGTCGTCCTTTGCAAGATCATGTAAAAGACATGTTTAAGTATTCAAATAATTTCATTGCCGAAATGATTTTCAGAACGATACACGCGGAAAAAGGAAATACTGCGGGAACGTGGGCTGGTGCTTCGAAAATTGTCACTAACTGGTATAAAAAAGTAGCATCAGACACTTCCAAAACACCGACTATTGTGAACGGTTCTGGCATGAGCGAAAACAATCGTTGTACATCTATCGCGATTCTCGATGTTTTGAGAGCGGGCTTGCGGAATGAACGATTCGGTCATGAGTTTGCATCTGCGTTCCCGGTTGCCGGTGAAGATGGAACGCTTCAGTCACGATTCGCCAAATCCCCATTGAAAGGGAATCTTCGGGGAAAAACCGGAACTCTTAATGATGACGGAGTGACAAACCTTGCGGGATACTTTTCGAAAAATGGAAAAACCTATGTCTATTGTATTTTCATAAACAATAAAGAGAAAACGCAATATGAACATTGGATGTTCCAAGAACGGTTGCTAAACAAACTCTACGAGTCTCTTTAGTCCATGCCGCACCAGATACTTGCAAAGGAATAGTATATGAAACAGACGCCACACCACGTATCATTTGGAGATAAGAAGCCTGCCGAAACGAAAGTAATTAACATTACTCCCGTTATTATCTTTTTACTGTTTCTCTGTGGTGGAGTGGTCGCCTTTGTCGCTGGTGGAATTTTCAGTTTTATAAAAGGAACATACAAAACCCTTCCCGATACAGAAGCGATTTCGAGTATTCAACCTGCTGCGGTTACTCGTGTTTTTGATAAAGATTCCGTTCTCATACATGAGTTTAGCATCGAACGGCGCTTTTGGGTTCCCTTGGATTCGATCAATGACAATATGAAAAATGCGGTCATCGCAATCGAAGATCAGCGATTTTACAAGCACTGGGGAATTGATCTCAAAAGAATCGGCGGTGCAGCAATCGCCAATATTATTCGCCACGGATATTCACAGGGAGCATCGACACTGACCCAGCAGTTAGCCAGAAATCTCTTTTTCTCTTCTGAAAAAACATTGATGCGAAAAGTGCGGGAGATGCTCACGGCGGTCAAACTTGAACGCCACTATAGCAAAGACGAAATTCTCGAACTCTATCTCAATCAAATCTATCTTGGCGCTGGTGTGTATGGCGTCGAGGCGGCTGCTCAAAAATACTTTGGGAAAAAAGCATCAACGCTTTCACTCAGCGAGGCGACAATCATTGCGGGTACGATCCAGCGCCCCGAAGCGTATCGTCCCGATCGTGAAAAAAATATTGAACGAATATCTCTTCGACGCAAATTAGTACTTCGGGCGATGACACGACTAAAGTTCATAACTTCTCAAGAGGCAAAAGATGCTCAAGACGAAGAGGCTAAATCTCTTCCCACTCAAGATATCTCCGCAACTGCCACCTATTTTGTAGAAACGGTTCGTCAATATATAGAAAGTAAATACGGTGAAACCGTTCTCTACACCGGCGGATTAAATATCTACACAACCCTCGATAGCAAAGCTCAGGAAGAAGCGGAATACGCCTACAAAAATCACCTCGACACACTTCAGGCAATACCCAACCGAATCTTTTTAGCGGCAAATCAACCGTGGCAAAAGACCCCGGACCTCAATCGAGCGAAGTGGTACGCGAATTTTGACTCACTCTATAAAGCTCATGACACACTTTTCTTTGACGAAAAGGGGCGATCTCTTCTCAATGATTCTCTTGCACTCCGGAAAATCCAAGCCTCGGTGATCGCTCTCGAAACGCGCACTGGTGCGGTTCGAGTTATGATCGGCGGACGCAATTTTGACAACAGTAAATTCAACCGAGCGATCCAAGCGGTGAGACAGCCGGGATCTTCAATAAAACCATTTGTCTACGCTGCCGCTCTTATCGAAGGATATACTCTGGCGACACGGGTGGTGGATGCGCCATTTAGTCTCGGTGACTGGTCACCTCAAAACTATGAACACAGCTATGCCGGTTCTGTGACATTTCGAAATGCCCTTAAAAAATCGATCAATATTCCCGCGGTAAAAGTTCTTTTAGATATCGGTGCAGATAAAGTGGTGACCCTTGTTCGCCGCATGGGATTCACTCACGATATGCCCGAAGTTCCCGCACTTGCTCTGGGAGCTGGTGAAGTTACAAACATCGAAATGACTTCGGCTTATGCGGCGTTTGCCAATCGCGGAATGCAGGCAAAACCCTATTACGTTGAACAAATCACGACCCGCAACGGACGAGTAATCGAACGCGCCGAACCTGTTTCGATTCAGGTTCTTGACACGCCGATTGCCGACTTGATGGCTCAGATGATGCGATCCGTTGTGGATCACGGGACGGCGTTCCAAGTGAGAAGTATGGGATTCCGCCGACCTGCAGCAGGAAAGACAGGAACCACAAACAACAACTCCGACGCGTGGTTCGTGGGCTTTACTCCTCAGATTGCTTGCGGTGTCTGGCTTGGAATCGACGAACGCCGTTCCATGGGAAGTGCCATTACCGGTTCACACGGAGCCATTCCGATTTGGACCACTACGATGACATCACTCCATCGGAATCTTCCGGAAGAGCAGTTCAAACTTGACTCCTCGATTGTGTCTCTCCAGATCAGCAAGGGTTTCAATCCCACGGATAGTTCTATTGCAGAGATGTACTCGGAATATTTCTTGAAAACCAACACACCGAACGATACCAACAGTTCACTTGGCGAACCAGCGACGATCACCGACTCCCTCGTGGAACTGAACAACGAAGTGCTCGAAGGTATGCCAAACCCGATCACCGGTGCACTTCCCCAGCCCAAAACTCCGGCAAGTGAAACGCCAAAGCAACCTGTGGCAACTCCCGCAAAAGTGGAACCCGCTCCGATAGTTTCACCAGTGGCAAAACCAGCAGAAAAGCTGAAACCGGCAGAGAAAAAATCGCGATCTGAAATGCGAAGAGAAGAGAAAGCTTCGAACGAGCGAAAGAAACCATAATCATGGAGTTGCGCGATCTTCAAATATTTTGTTCACTCGCGCAAAACCTTCACTTTGCCCAAGCGGCCCGTCAAAGCAATCTGAGTCCTTCGGCACTCACCCGAGTCATTCAAAAAATTGAACGAGAGATGAAAAGCGAACTGTTCATCCGCGATCGTCGTTCGGTCACTCTCACCCCCGCCGGAAAACTGTTCCTCGATTATGCAGAACGATCAATCAGCGAGTGGGAACGGTGTCGATCACAACTGATCAATCGCGATGAACAGATCCGTGGCGAACTCTCGATCTACAGTTCAGTTACGGCGGTCTACTCCATTTTAGCGCGAGTGCTCAAGCCATTTCGCCATCGATTCCCTGAAATTACAATCAAGCTTTCAACCGGTGATGCCGCTGATGCACTCCATCGCATTCTCGATCGGAAAGCGGGGTGTGCAATTGCAGCTCAACCCCGAACGCTCCCCGTAGGCCTCTCATTTATGCATCTCATTTCGACACCTCTCGTTTGTATCGGCCCCACCGGTGATCCGGACATGCCGATTTACGATGATCAAAACCGAATCAACTGGAATGAAACACCGGTGATTCTCTCCGATCGAGGGGAACTGCGCGAAGCGGTAGACAGTTGGTTTGATCAATTCAAAATGAAACCAGAAATCTTTGCTCAGGTCTCGGGCAATGAAGCTATTATCGCCATGGTGAGTTTGGGATTTGGCGT
>DYSA01000126.1 GCA_020726425.1 Fibrobacter succinogenes
CAATCAAACAACAGTTAATCAAAGGAGAATTTATGAAACTGAAAATGGCACTGGCCGCAGTGGCGCTGATCGCTGGATCGGCTTGGGCGGGGGTTGTACAAACTGATTTACCCGTGTTTAATGGTTTTACACCAAACGGTTCTTTTTTTGGCCCAGATATTGATGGCGATGGGACGAATGAAATTATTGTAATTGGCCAAAACCTAAGTCAATTTAGTGCATATTACTCATTTGCGATCTACTCAATTTCACAAAAAACATACTTGTATCAAATGAATGGTTATCTTCCAGGAGCGGGGACAACATCGACAGGAGATCGTACTGGTCCAACATTCTCCAAAGCCGATTTCGATTTTGCCCCTGATGGCAAATCGTTCTGTTTCGGCGGAGACTATTTCACCATTGACGGAACCACGGCGGCTTCCTCAAACCCGTAGTTCCCCTGGCGGTGGGAAAAGTTATCGCTCACGGGGAACGGTTATCCATTTCTCTCCCAACGCCGGGGGAAATCAGAATATTCTCACTCAACGGCAGAATTATCGATGCAAAGAAGTTCGAAGCCGGATCGTTCCAGATGAAACTCCCTTCCGCGGCGGGGATCTATCTGGTTCAGATGAAACAGGGGCCAATCACTCGAACCACCAAGGTTCAGCGGTTGTAAGGACGATTCAACAACGCATGGCCCTATCGACACAACGAAAACCTCGCGAGGGTTAACCGTGTGGTCGCTCATTATTAGTGAACCACTCAGTCTGGTTCCACCGCAAACAAAGCTTCAATGCAAGTGACCGTTACAGCATTTGAAGAGTCCGACAGTTTTTTCTGACAACAATTTTAATCTGATTATTTTGGGCGATTGGTGACGATCGCTCAATTTGTTTCGTAATCATGCATTCTTACAGAATCTTTCCACGGGTAACTCTATTTCAGATACTATTTTAAAAGTCGAATTTCCACTAATCGAAGGAACGTTTATGTATCGTCTATTAGCAGCGCTCTTACTAACAACTGTGTCCCTAATGGCAGAAGTGACTATTCTTGAACAATCACCAGGAATGATTCGAGTAAAACTAACCGCTGATACGATTCGAACAGAGATTGTTGACGATTCGGCAAAACTCAGTTCTGTGGCCGATCTCTTTGTTTCTGACCGCAACGGAAACGAGATTCCGGCGTTCAAACTTTCACTTTTCACCGATCATCCCGAACGGGCAACGCTCTCTCTCACGATCCAGAAAAAAGCCGTGGTTAACACCCCAAAGGCGTTGAGACAAGCACCGACAAACTCAGACAAACTGACTTCGTTGCAATCCGCAATCAAAACAGAAACATATAAATTATCGCCGATCAATCACTGGCTCGTGACACCGGTTATCTCTGTTCAAAATGGAGTGATCGAGCAGTTTACCGAAGCTGAAGCGGTCATTCGCTATCAACCCGTATCGCGTACTGATCGTCCCAACGGTGATTATGACCAAATGCTCGCATCAACAACACTAAATCCATCAGGATTTTATCGTGTTATGCCCGTTCGTTCACGAGCGATCGCCAATGATGATCTCTGGTTATCGCCGGATGAAGTAGCATTGACATTTACCGTTGGCGGAACTGCCGGAGCTCTGGATGAAGCCGATGGATCGGTGGATCGCATGGTCAAACTCACCCCTCAAATGGTTTCTCAACTGGGTGTATCTCTCCCCATAAGCCAAATTGCGGTCTATGCGTCAAACAACAAAAGTTTTTCTGAAACAACTCCCTCAGCAAACACGATTCCCGCCAGTCTTGAAAAAATTCCTCTGATCCTTCGTGACAACAATAAAAATGGGCTGTTCGATGGCACTGACGAAATCCTGTTCTTTGCCATGGGACCGAACTACTGGTACAAAACGGGCAGTGGGATTTCTTCGACGTGGGTTCATTCGTATAATGATTTTTCAGAAAAACGCCATTTTTACATAACAAAATCTCAAGGCCTGCTCGCTTCGAAAGGGACATTTCCCACAACTCCCGGACCTATCGCTACCGCGGGATTACAGCAGGTTCGGGTTCGCCAAAGTACTTCAATAACAACAAAAAACATATACCCAGGAAACTCATCGCGTTCGTGGATCTGGACTTCGTTGAAAAGCGGGAACAACTCTTTTACTTCCAGCGAATTTCCGATTTTTAATCAAGCCGTGAGCACTTCAGCAAAACTTACCTATCACTACTATAAGCATCGCAATTACGCGACAAAGCTTAAAGCAAATGTTCAATTTTTTCCTTCAGGAAATAGTGATCCCTTTGCAGTTAGCTCAGAATCAAATACCGTTGATATTCCTGCGGGAGCAGAAAAAAGTACCTTTTCGATTCCCAATATTGCAGACACAACATCTCTCGACTTCCAAGGGTATTCTATCAACTACTACCAGAATTTGGTTAAAAACAGCGCCCAGCAGTTGCGGTTTTACGCGCTTAATTCAACCACATCAGATACTATCGCGTCATATCGCGTCACTAATATCCCTTCGGAATTCACTGCCCTATTCAAAATTAATCCCGATTCTCAAACCATTAGTTTGATCGATACGGTCACTATGGGAGTCGGCGGAAACGGAATAGCCAGTTGGAATGATCGCAAGGGAATCGGTGCACAGTACGTTGTGGCATCACTTTCCGATGCACTATCACCTTCACTCTCCGTGCTGAGTGCTCGTACAACAGTGCAAAATCGCACCTATCAAGTGCGGGATCTTCACGGCGTATCGAATCAAAGTGATTACATGATCGTCTGTCCGCCGGAATTTATCGCAGAAGCGAACACTCTTGCGGGGCATAAAGTTTCCACTGGAAGATTCAGTTCTCCAACCGTGGTGACCACCGAAGATATCTATCGTGAATTTTCCGGAGGTGTTGCTCACCCTGCGGCAATTCGAAATTTTATGACCTATGTTGTAAACAACTGGAAAAATGGCACCGCACTGAGCTATCTGATTCTTCTGGGGAATGGCCATTACGACTACAAGGGGATACAGTTTGCCAATGAACCAAATTATATACCACCGTATATCGACACTGATTCTGACAACACCGCCATAGAAGACTTTTTCGCCCACACAGGAACAAATGAAAAACCGTCACTTGCAGTGGGGCGTATACCAGCTCGTTCACGCGAAGAGTTACGCAACTATATCGAAAAACTGAGTGCGATGGAAGGAGACGGAGCAGACAATGGCGAATGGCGCAATCAACAGGTGCTTCTCGCCGATGATGATCTCGTCGGCGATGGAAAACCTGAAACAATTGCCCATGTTACCTCTTCAGATGCCGTCGGGGAGCTTATTCGAGCAAATGCACCTTCGGTAAATCTCAAAAAAGTTACCCTTTTTGAATATCCTCTCAGCGGATTAGAAAAACCGGCAGCTAAAGATGCACTGATCAACCTATTGAACAAAGGAGTTGGCGCGTTCAACTACTTTGGCCACGGCGCACCTGACCTCATCGCCCATGAAAAAATATTCAGTCTTTCCGATATTGCATCATTGTCCAACTATCGCCGTTACATGATATTCTCGGCATTCTCCTGTTCTGTTGGATTTTTTGATATTCCCGGAACACAATGTGTTGCTTCGGCTCTGATTACTGCTGCAAATCGCGGTGCAATCGGTGCTGTATCAAGCGTCAGAGTCTCTTACGCTGGCACAAATGAATCCTTAGCAAAAACTTTTTTCCAAAATTTTTATGCTGACAGCAATTACACGCTGGGTATGGCATATCTCAAAGCAAAAAAGACCAATAATCTCAAATACTATGCACTTTTCGGAGACCCTTCATACCGTCCACTCGCACAAAACACTCGATTCAACGCCACTGTTCACAAAGCGAATGGGACTGGCATCGATACCGTCCAAGGGGCACAGACAATTGTTATCAAGGCAAAATTACCTGTCGGTAGCAATATCGATTCGGTGCGGGTACATGTGCAAAATCCAGATCGAACTGATCTCACACGAAAAGATGGTATTATCGCCGATAAAGAGTGGAAATATTCCCTTCCCGGATCATTCCTCGTAAATCGAGCTGTGGCAGTTAATGGTGATTCTATCTCGGTAGCGATAAAACTTCCGCCCTACAGTGCGATTACTATCGAAGGTATGATTATTCGTCTCTATGGCTGGAACAAAACTCAGCCTCAGACCGTGACTTCATTTAGGACGATTACCTACGACGGAATCGACCCTACGGGATTGGACACCACCGACAAAATTGGTCCCGGTGTGGCAGCCCGAATCTATCAGGATACAACACAAGCAGATGGAAACCTTCCGGGAGCGGCGGGGAATCGTATCGTCATTGATGGATTTCCTAAAACGGCTACTGATATCGAAGCAAAACCGGTAGCGATTGAACTGTTTTTGAGCGATAGTTCCAGTATCGATGTGTCTGGAGATAATCCGGGTGAAGGGATTGCAGTTGGTGTGCAAGGTGTTCGTTCAACCAAAAGCTATAACGATGATTTCCAACCAATTCAAGATGATCCAAACAAAGGGCGCGTACTCCTCTACTTTACCGAGAAAGAGTTCCCTCAACCGGGCGAATACAAAATGACTGTCACTGCCGGCGATTACCTCAAGAACCGGACAAAAGCAGAGTTCATTCTCGATGTGAAAAGTAGAAAACAGGGTGTCTACGATATTGGCGATTTCTATGCATATCCTTCGCCGGTGCACCTGGGAGAAACCACGCGTTTCATGTTCAATACTTCGAGAACGTGGACTACAGAAGATCAAATTACCAATAAGACAACAACGTTATCCGATGTCAAACGAATGACATTGAAAATATTCACCTTGTCAGGGCAGTTAGTTCGCCAGTTCAACGATGTTCAGCCCGGTGTTCAGTGGGATTTGACTGATCAAAAAGGGAATCGTCTTTCTCCGAATGTATACCTCTATCGACTCTATGTTGAACGGGATGGCCGTGCAGATAACTCTTCGTTTAGTAACGAGACGAAATCAGAACAGATTCGCAGTGAAATCCGCAAGATGGTAATTTACCCTCCCCGTTGATTTTCGATTGCCCGTTTCTGTTTTCTATAGTATCCTTTGCGTACGAGCGAGGAGTGAACATGAAATGGTTTTTACTACTTTTTTTCTTTTCAATTCCGACCTATGCCAATCCTCAGGGATTGGCAGGGTGGGAACAAATTCCCGCTTGGGTTGTTCAGATTCTCCTGTTCCTCGTCGTCGTTACCGTTTTTCTCTTCCTCGCTACTCGCCGACTTCGGCGAGAAATTGCAAAAAAAATCGCCGAACTTCGCTCCAATGAAACAAAATTCCGCGCACTTTTCGACAACAGTGCTCAACTTATGGGCTTGTTGGATCGCGATGGCACTCTTCGCGCTTCAAATTTCGCTGCTCTTTCTCTTATTGGATCCACCGAAGAAAAAGTTGTTGGTCAAAAAATCTGGGAAACTCCCTGGTGGCGCCATTCAATTGAACTGCAAGAAGAACTTCGGCAGGGAATTGAACGGGCTGATCAAGGTGAACTGGTTCAGTTCGAGGCAACTCATGTGGATCATTCAGGAAAATCTCGCGTCATCGATTTCTATCTTACACCAGTAAAAAATGAATCCGGTCATGTGGATTTCCTCATCTCATTTGGGTACGACATGACTCACCTAAAAGAGGTTGAAGATCGCGACCGCCACCTTCAAAAAATGGAAGCGATTGGCACACTTGCCGGAGGAATAGCTCACGATTTTAACAATATTCTCGCCGCCATGTTCGGGTATCTCGATCTCGCAGCGTTGGAAGAACACGACAACGTGAACCTTCACGAATCCCACGACGAAATTCGCAATGCGGCAAATCGCGCAAAAGATTTAGTGAGCCAGATCCTCACGTTCAGCCGAAAAGGAACTGCCGATCGTAGTCCGGTGAAATTATCAAGTGTTGTCACGGAAGTTATGAAACTCATACGTTCGTCATTGCCCGCTTCGATAACAATGGACATACGAATAAATTCAACCGATTACATAATGGCTAACAGTACGCAAATCCATCAAGTCATTATGAATCTCTGCACAAATGCATGGCACGCCATGGAAACGCAAAACTCGGGGCTCTTGTCCGTTTCTCTCCGTCACGTATCTTCGGCGGTGGATCTCCAAGATCTTCACCCCGGTCTTCAAGAACAGGAGTACGTGGAACTGCGGATTAGTGATACGGGAAGTGGAATGGACGGCTCCACGGCTGAAAAAATTTTCAATCCTTTCTATACGACCAAAGAACAAGGCAAGGGAACTGGATTAGGGCTCTCACTTGTCCATACGATTATTACGAGCCACGATGGAGTTATTTCCCTTCAAAGCAAGCCGGGAATTGGTACTATTTTCACGATTTTATTCCCCAAAATTGATTACATCCCCGATGATGAGCCGGTACAAAAACTTAGCTCCATAGCCCCAGCGAACAACACGGTTCACGTCATGATTGTTGATGATGAATCAATGATCGTCAAAAGTTCCACACGATTTCTTGAACACGAAGGTTTTACGGTCACGGGATTTACAGATAGTGTCGAAGCACTTACCGCTTTCGAAGAGACTCCCGAGAAATACTCTGTCGTTGTTTCAGATATGACTATGCCCTTTTTGGATGGCGTGGAACTTCTCGGGGCAATCAAACAGATTTCGCCATCAGTGCCCGTGATTCTCTGTTCAGGATTCAATCAGCGGGAACAAGAGTTGCGGGAACAGATGCCTCAAATAAACAGATTCCTTCAAAAACCAATTGCAATGAACCAACTTGTCGAAGAAATCCGAGAACTTATGGCTCTGCCGACGGAGGAAATATCATGAAACCAA
>DYSA01000729.1 GCA_020726425.1 Fibrobacter succinogenes
CGAAATTTTCCCACGGATTCTCCGTGGGCTGAATTGGGATCGTCCAAGGACGAAACAACTCTTTCGTGATTGACCTACAAGTACCGAATCCCCAACACCACCAGACCTTCCGGCTGATCAGCAAAGGCGATTCTCGCCACTTTAATGAACTTAGTAATCCATCGTTGACAAGCGAGATGAGACTGTTTTTTCAACTCCCGGGCCCGTTCCGTTTCAGCCTTGCACTTTCCCGATTCCACCCGAAGCTGTTGTACTTTGGCAATGAGTTGCCGCGCTGCCGCAACTTCACGTTCTCCGAGATCGAGAACCGCAAGCGCCTTTTGAATCGTCGCATCGGCACCGATTCCTCCATAGAGAAGTTCCGCCGAAGCAACGATTTCAGCGCAACTGACTCCCACTCTGCCGGTACACCCCAACTGCACTAAAATATCCGAAGAATTTTCAAAGAGAATCTTCGCTCGCTTGCGGTGCGTGCGATAACTCTTTTTTAACTCTGTAAAGGCCTGTTTATACCGTAGAGTGCAATCAACCTGATAGACCATTGCCACATCTGAGTCATTTTTTTTTGTAAATGCATCTTCAGCCAATACCGCCAACTCTTCCAATCTCTCAGGAGGATAGCCGAAACGGGAAAGCACCGTGCGCACTGGTTCGTAATCGATCCCATTGAGAACAATTATTGATGCAACAGACTGAATGTTAGCACCGTTTCGAAAATCCATACTCTCTCCTTATGCATTAATAGAAACAATATATACTTTTATTAAGACAATGACGGTTTTCTTTATAACAATGATAAAATTGATTAAATCAAACTAAATTTCGATAGCTACACCATATATATCTGCGTAGATTTTCACTGTGAATAGATGAATAGTATGATTGATACAATGGATTCATACTCTGTATCTATCATTTTACATAATGATTAATTCGATATTGATATTGAATTATTCAATTTAATTATAGTTTTTATGATTTTTACTATTGAAATAATGAATTATGCAATTGATCGACGGTTTTGACTTCTGCGGTCGTTCTCAGTATCCCGCGGGGAGTGCAGACGTGAGGCAGAACCTTTGCAGGAGATCAAAATCTGTAGGGGCAGCCCTTGTGGCAATGCTGTAGCGCTTATTGATTACAGTCGATGAATCGACTGTC
>DYSA01000730.1 GCA_020726425.1 Fibrobacter succinogenes
TTTCCAGTCAAACCGAACGGTAACTCAGATAGTAACTTCCGCATGGCGCGCCGCGTGACAGTTCAGATTCACCGCCACAGGCATCTGAGCAATATGACACGGATAGGTTGAAATATGCACTGCGAGAGCCGTAACGGTTCCGCCCAATCCTTGTGGCCCCACACCAGAACGATTTATCTCATCGAGAATCCGCTTTTCCAGTGCGGCGTAGCGTGGATCTGGATGAACCGATCCCACTTCGCGAAGGAGTGAACGTTTTGCCATTTCGGCGCATTTTTCAAAGGTTCCCCCTATTCCCACACCAACGATTGTGGGTGGGCAGGGATTTCCACCAGCGTGAATCACCGAATCAACGACAAATTTGAACACTCCTTCTTCCCCATCGGAAGGTTTCATCATATTGATTTTACTCATATTCTCAGAACCACCGCCCTTGGGAGCAAGGACAATTGTGATTTTGTCTCCAGGAACAGTAGAAAGGTGGATCACCGCTGGCGTATTGTCAGTGCTATTTTTACGATCAAACAACGGATCGTCCACAATCGATTTTCGCAAGTAGCCCGCTTTGTATCCATCGCGAATCCCCTGCTGAATCGCCGCTTCGATCGTAGAACCTTCGACGAAACACTCCTGCCCGATCTCTGCAAATATCACCGCATATCCCGTATCCTGACAAATCGGTCGCGACTCATTGCGAGCAATTTCTCCATTGAGAACAACCTGATTCAAAATTGATTTCCCCAGTGGCGACTCTTCCATCACCGCACCATCGCGAAGAGCTTTCATCACATCGTCGGGAAGTTTCACTGCTGCGGGTAGGCAAAGGTTGGTCACTGCTGTTGTAATATCTTCACTTTTAATAATTCGCATTCTATCTCCTTTTCAATAGTCTCAATATACAAAATTGTCACCTTGAAAATCCGGTTCATTATTCCTTTGGTGTGAAGTGAAAGTGAGGTACGCAATCTTGCTGTTGACCATACATATAGTCAATCTCTGTTAGCCTTTTCGACAAACTCACTGCCATTCCACAAGGCATGCTTAATTCACCCCGTGTCTGTACTTATACTGAATCAGTCTCATATTTTCGTGCCAAATACTCTGTATGTAGTCATGATGTTCTAGCGAATAAGTAACACTGATTTAATATTCGTACTCCTT
>DYSA01000127.1 GCA_020726425.1 Fibrobacter succinogenes
ACCCCCGAGGTTATAACATTTGAAGAGGAGAAAAAAGTTGCAATCTGCGGATGTGGGAAAAGTGCAAATCTACCCTTTTGCGATGGAACTCACCGCAAAGAATGAATCAAAAAAGGGAACCAACGGCTCCCTTCTAAACGATATCAGACACTAAATCAGATACTTATTGAATTTCAGTCAATTCATTATGCAAATCAATTTCTACGACTGAATCCATCTGCCCCCGAAGAAAGATTGACGCAAGGCGAGTAAACTCTTCAGTCATATCAGTCGCATAGAATCGATCGTTTCCTTCGCGTTCTACTGCCAACTCACCGCGATCTCCAAGAATCTGTTTTGCTTCGCGAGCCGTCCACCACGCCGAGTCAATAACTTCAATTCGCCCACCCAGAACACGGTGAATCTGTTTAGATAACAACGGATAATGAGTGCAACCAAGAACAAGCGTATCTACGCCAAAGTCTACTAATTCATCCAAATACTCTTCGAGCATCAATTCAGTAACCTTGTTTTCCGCAAATCCTTCTTCGACCAGCGGCACAAGAAGTGGACACGCTTTTTCATACACCGTAACTCGTTCATCAAGAGCGCGAATCCCGTTTCCATACGCACCTGCACGAACTGTTGCTTTTGTACCAATTACACCGATTCGCTTATCGACCGAAGTGTGAAGTGCGGCTCGACAACCGGGACCAACCACACCAAGAACCGGTATATTTCCAGCCACTTCAATGACATCCTGAAGCGCCACAGCAGAAACAGTATTACACGCGACGACAATCATTTTCACATTTTGCTTCATCAGAAAGGTCGTAATTTCACGCGAAAATGTGCGAATTGCGTCTATCGATCTCCCACCATAGGGACATCTCAGCGTATCGCCAAGATAGATAAGCCGTTCATTTGGAAGCGCTTCACGAAGTTCGTGAACCACAGTCAATCCACCGAGACCAGAATCAAAAACGCCAATCGGACGCGTATCACTCATGTCTTTTCCCCTGTTTTTTACGGAATGCAATTATTGATTGCCCCAAAGCTGTCGCCATTTTGTTTTGAAATGCATCATCTTTCAAAAGTTTTTCTTCTGATTTATTCGACAAAAAGGCTGTTTCCACCAGAACTGATGGCATCTGCGCACCATTTAACACATAAAAATTCGCCTGCCCCACCCCCGTGTAGAGCGGTTTAATCGTAGGTACTGAAGTGTGAAACGCCTTTTCAATGTCAGCTGCAAGCATCTGGCTTTCTTTAAGATACTCATTGTTTATCATATCTTTTAACACACTCTGAAGCAGATTTGTTTCAGCACCGCTCTCTTCGAGATCCATAACGGCATTTTCAAAGACTGCGATTCTCTCATCGGTCGAGTTTTTTGCATCAGAAAGGAAGTAAATTTTATACCCTCCAACAGAATCATTCTTGTCGGCAGCATTGCAGTGAATCGACACGAAAAGATCCGCGTGGCGACTATTTGCATAGGTAGTTCGCTCTCTTAAAGGAATAAAGGTATCACCCTCGCGGGTTAAATACACAGAAAGATCACTATTATCGCGAATATAGCGAGCCGTTTTTTGCGCAATTTTGAGAACAATATTTTTTTCGTAGGTTCCCGCATAGCCAACAGCCCCCGGGTCTTTACCCCCGTGCCCCGGATCTATCACGACAATACCACCTCCAACTTTAGGCTTCGTTGGAGCAGTCACCGATGGAATTTTGGGTTCCGTGGCAGATTTGACTTTTATGGAAGAATCACTTCTGTGTACAGAAAGCTCTTTCGAGGCTTCAATGTACTCAAACGAGTATGCAGAAATTGCATCTAACAGCTTCGATATGTTCGAACATTCCGCCCAAAACTGGCCTTCGGATTTAGTCACCGAAATTGTGTAACCCTGTACTTTTCCATCGAGAAAAATCGTGGATTTATTTGCTATGAGCATCGCACTGTGGCCTGCATTCTTCACTCGAAGAGTATCTCCGGTAAGAGTATAAGCAAAGTACAAAGACTTAAACAGCTTCTGAACATTCACACCAGCATCGCTTGAATAGGGAATTTTATAGCGATTTCCACTCAAGCCGACCAGTGTTAAATCTTCAGCAAAAAGAGAAAAAAACATAAAAAAAATCAGCAGTACACTCTTCATCTATTTTTCATCACAATTGCAAGGTGACGTTTGCTGTCAGCATCTGCGATCTTAGCACGCTTGTCATACTGTTTTCTTCCCTTGGCCAGAGCAATTTCCACTTTCACCCACTGCTTTTTGAAATAAACTGAGAGAGGAACTAAGGTCATGGAGTTATTCCGCGATAGCTCTTGATGCAGATAAAGGATCTGGTTTTTATGTAAAAGAAGACGACGGTCGCGAATCGGCACATGATTGTGTATATTTCCCTGTTCAAAAGGAGAAATGTGCACATTGTGCAGAAACAGTTGCCCCCGAATGATCTGCGCAAAACCATCGGAAAGATTTACCTTCCCCGCCCGAAGAGCTTTTACTTCTGTTCCGGTCAGTTCTATACCGCACTCCCACTTGTCGATTATGTCATAATCGTGACGGGCTTTACGGTTTTGTGATATATTTTTAAATATTGATTTTTCAGCTTTTGCTTCCTGTTTCGCCATAGCGAACACTCCTCATAGAAGGATATAACGGTTAAACTAAAATAGCATTTCCGTTAGCGAGATTCAAAACGAAAAGAATCAGCACACTTCTGACCCTTTTCGCTCAAAATTACGCTTAGTCAAGGCCCCATTTTTTGATCCAACGCCAGAGAGTTGTTCGATCGACGTTCAACAGACGAGCTGCTTCACTTTTGTTATCTTGGCACTGGTTCAAAATTGTAACCAGTTGTTCTTTAGTCATACTTCGACGCTGTTCCCGAGAAGAAGTTTCAACAGGCATGGAAACCCCGGCACGCATTTGATATTCGTTTTTTCTCACCTCAAGGGGAAGGTTGAAAATATCAATGGTTCCCCCTTGGCACGTTACAAAAGCGTGTTCAATTGAGTTTTCCAATTCGCGCACATTTCCCGGCCAATTATAATCCATAAGTGTTAACAGAGCATCAGAAGTTATTGAAGTTATCTCCTTGCCGGTGATCTTTCGATACTTACTAATAAAGTGTTCAGTCAAAATTGCCACATCTTCCTTTCGACTGCGAAGCGTGGGAAGTTCAAGCGGGAAAACATTTAAGCGATAGTAGAGATCTTCGCGAAATTCTCCGTAATTCACTAATTGCCGAAGATTTTTATTGGTCGCAGTTATGATTCGCACATTTGCTTTTCGAGTAATAGAATCACCAACTCGTTCATACTCTTTTTCCTGAAGAAAGCGCAACAATTTCACCTGAATCAATGGCGAAACATCGCCAATTTCATCGAGGAAAAGCGTTCCTTTTTCTGCCAATTCAATGCGACCAATTTTATCCTTTATTGCACCGGTAAACGATCCTTTGACATGACCAAAGAGTTCACTTTCCAAAAGGTTTTCAGGAAGAGCAGAACAATTTACCGCGACAAAAGGGCCATCTTTTCTATCACTCATTTCGTGAATCGCTTTGGCGGTCAACTCTTTACCCGTTCCCGACTCTCCGTGAATAAAGGTGTTCGCCGTTGATCCTGCCGCAAATCGGATTTGTTCAAACACAACTTCCATGGCGTGGCTCTTTGCTATTATACGAGGAATCCCACCCTGTTTTTCAAGTGCTTCTTTGAGTGCTTGTACACGATTTTCCTGCTCACGGAGATGAGAAATATCCTGAAACGTTTCAACGGCACCCAGTGGTTTATTTCCGATTTGAACCACTCGCCCATTTTTGACTACCGGGGTCAGCGAACCATCTTTACGAGTAAGGGTACATTCAACTTGATTAATACTTCCGTCGCGGAACAACGTACAATCAGCTTCGGAACTACCCCGAAGAAATTCTCCGCAACTCATGCCAAGTATTTCATCCCGCTCATAGCCACTCAAATCGACCGCGCGCTTATTGACAAATCGAATTATATGATTACTGTCAATAAAGACAACACCTTCGGCCATTGTTTCAAGAACCATTTCGAGACACTCTGGTGATAAATTACTATCTTCTTCAAAGCACTGCATCACTTCCTCCTGTTGCAAACAACGTTGCAAAATACAACAACGCAACGCTTTTTGTTCAATTTCCCTAAATTTTTGTAACTATATTTAGATGACAGATCAATCTTCGTGCCGCAATTCGTTTTGGCACGACTCTTGTTTAACTGATACAGAAATAATCTGTATTCTATTTTTAAGGAGAAAATCATGGCAGCAGAAATTACTGATGCAGCATTCGAATCTGAAGTACTCAATTCTGACACCCCAGTACTTGTAGACTTTTGGGCCCCCTGGTGTGGACCATGTCGTATGCTTGGCCCAATTATCGAAACACTTTCTGGCGAAGTTGCCGGAAAAGCAAAAGTGTACAAAATGAATGTTGACGAAAATCCTGCTACAGCGGGTAAATTTGGCATCACTTCAATACCAACGGTTATTGTTTTCCAAAATGGTAAAGTAAAAGAACAGATGGTTGGTGTTCAACCAAAGCCTAAATACATGGCTGCTCTCGGACTCTAATCTTCCGTTATTTTTTATAGTACAGGTTGCCCAATGGCAACCTGTACTTTTTTTCACACACTATTGCTACTAACAAGTATATTGCCGCCAAATGTCGCTAAAACTCTTTGTGAGAAGTTACTTGCCAAAGAGTTTTAATCGAGGGATAATGAGATTTTGACAAAACAAAGGAGAGATATATGGGAAAAAGAATCATTATTGTCGGCGGAGTAGCCGGTGGTGCAAGCTTTGCGGCACGTATGCGTAGACTTGATGAATCTGCAGAGATTATCATGTTTGAACGGGGTGAATTCATTTCCTTTGCGAACTGTGGACTCCCCTATTACATCGGCGGTGAAATTAAAGAACGGAGTCGTCTCATAGTACAAACCCCAGAGTCAGTCCGCGGAGTTCAGGGCGTTGATGTTCGCATTCGTTCAGAAATCACTTCGATACAAGCCGACAAAAAAACAGTGTTCTACAAAGATGCAAGTGGAACTCATGAGATGAACTACGACTATCTACTTCTCGCGCCAGGCGCAACGCCGCTTCGTCCAAACATCCTGGGAATCGACAGTCCAAAGATCTTTACACTTCGCACGATTCCTGACATGGACAAAATCAAAGCAAAAGTAAATGAAGAACGGGTAAAACGCGTAGTCGTTGTAGGCGGTGGATTTATCGGTCTCGAAGTAGCTGAAAATCTTCGTCACATCAAAAAAGAGGTAACTCTCGTCGAGTTTGCAGATCAAGTATTTGCACCGGCGGACAAAGATATGTCAATGTATGCGGAACGAGAACTTCTTCTCAATGGCGTTACAGTTATCACCTCAGCAGGAGCTTCTGAGTTCATCGACAACAACAACTCATTGATGGTCAAGCTTACCAATGGCAATAGTGTCGAATGTGACCTCGTTGTCTTTGCTGCGGGAGTTTTGCCTGACACTAATTTCCTCAAAGGCTCGGGCATCGAACTCACTGATCGTGGTGCAATCATCGTTGACAATCGCATGGAAACATCCACAAAAGATATCTATGCAGTTGGCGATGCGGTACAAGTCACTGATTTTGTAACCGATTCAAAAGTACTGATTCCTCTTGCGGGCCCAGCGAACCGCCAAGGTCGAATCGCGGCTGACAATATCAATGGCGGCAATTCAACCTACAAGAAAACTCAGGGAACATCGATATGTAAGATTTTCAATCTCACAGCGGCGACCACGGGGATAAACGAAAAAACAGCCAAGCGCATGGGTATTTCGTATACAAAGACTTATGGTCACTACTATAACCATGCGGGATATTACCCGGGTGCTACCATGATGAGTGTGAAAACACTTTTTTCACCGGACACGGGGAAACTTCTCGGTGTGCAGATCATGGGACAGGATGGCGTTGACCGTCGAATCGATGTGTTCGCAGTGGCTATTCGCCAAGGACTTACGATCTATGATCTTATCGACATGGAACTTGCTTACGCACCACCGTACGGAAACGCGAAAGATCCAGTTAACATGGTTGGTTTCACCGCGGAGAACATTCTCACGGGAAAACTCAAACAGATTTTCGCCGAAGAGCTTGATTCCACCTATGACCCAAAAACAATGCAACTCCTTGATGTTCGCACCGAAGAGGAACAAATCGTCGGATATCTCGACGGATCAATTCTCATTCCCCACAGCGAACTTCGCCGTCGTATTGGTGAACTCGATAAATCAAAAGAGCATATCGTCTATTGCGGTGTTGCTCAGCGCGGATATGTGGCTGCTCGAATCCTTGAACTGAATGGATTTAAAGTACGCAATCTTTCCGGCGGATTTAACACCTATTCAATGACCAACTTGAACAATGAAAATTCACTAAAACGGATTCCCGGCGAAGTGTGTGGCGGTGGTGTCTGCGTGAGACCAGAAGGTTCACCCAATATCGAAGAGCACCGTTCTGCTCCGGAAGACGTTATTGCAGTATTGGATATCGATGCCTGCGGCCTTCAATGCCCGGGACCAATCCTGAAACTTCGCGATGGAATGAATCAGGTTAAAAATGGTGAAGTAATTAAAGTAAGCAGTAATGACCCAGGTTTCGTGCACGATATTCCAGCGTGGTGTCGCAACACGGGCAACACCCTTCTTTCTGTTCGTTCTGAAGGTCGTATTCATATTGCTTCCGTGCGAAAAGGAACAGCGGAAGGTTCAAAACTGACGGTCAATTCAAAAAAGAAAACAATGGTCGTTTTCTCGAATGACTTTGACAAAATGATGGCAAC
>DYSA01000128.1 GCA_020726425.1 Fibrobacter succinogenes
ATATCAATCACTTACAAAACAAAAGGGGTTTTCGTGGTACCTGAGTAGTAACCATACGCTTAATTGGTCGAACAATTAGTTGCAGCTACTTACCGTATAATTTCAACTGCACAAAGTGCCTCTTTTACGGGGCGAAGTCCCCGTCAAAGCGTAGTACCTTATTGGTATTTGCAATTTCTTCAGAAATAATCATTTCAAAGCTCGTACTCTTGAATGTCTGCCAGCTTCATCATGCTTTTAAGCAAGCCTATTTTCAGATCCTCATTTCCATGAACTGGCACGGTAATTCGAATGACTTCACCAAACTTTGTATAGATATGATGACTTCCGTTTATTCTCGCACAGTTCCATCCATGTGCTTCAAGGATTTTACAAAATCGTTTACCCAAAATTGCATTCAAACGGCAAGCTCCATCCACTGATCATGAGCTCCAATTTCAATTGTTTCAAGTTCCACCGAAAGAGCACCTTCGACGGCTTCGTAGATATTTGAAATCAGCTCGGGAATAGTTTCACCCTGTGACATGACTCCCGGAAGTGCGGGGACTTCAGCCCAGTAGCCACCCTCTTCTGCTTCATGGATAATCATTTTTACTTTCATAAAAATCCTCCTGTGCAACTATTACTCTGTATTCATTAGGAAAAATATATATGAGGGGTACAAAACCTGTAAAAACGGGAAGAACTTTCGTCCTTCCCGCCTAATCATCTTTGATCAATTGGAACTTACGTTACAACTCTTAGTAGATAAAGAGCATTTCGCGATATTTTGCCATCGGCCAGAGATCGTTATCAACAATTGCTTCGAGCGCATCAACGGTGACACGAATATCCGCAAGCGCAGGAATAATTGTTTCATGAGTCTCAGCGGCATCAAGAGTATCAGCCTGTTCTGTCAGCGTATCAACAAGATTACCCACTTTTTCAAGTTCGCTAATAAGCGCTTTTGAACCAGCTTTTACGCCGAGATCATTGAGTGTAATCAAGTTGTTCGCGATTGTTCCCTGATAGTCCATTGCCACCGGAAGGATCATAGTACGAGCGATTTCCGCCGCAATACGCGCTTCGATCTCAATTTTTTTCTCGTAAATCTCTTTTTCAACTTCGAAACGAGACTCCAGTTCAGCTTTCGTGAACACACCATGAGCTTCGAACAGTTTAATTGATTTTTCAGTAACAAGATGCGGAAGAACTTCCGGCGTTGTACGAAGGTTTGGCAGTCCGCGACGTTCCGCTTCTACAACCCAATCTTCATTGTACCCGTCGCCGTTGAACACCACTTTTTTGTGATCTTTGATAATTTTCTGAAGAATTGCCTGAAGGCCTTCATCAAATTTATCCGCCGATACTTTTTCAAGTTCATCCGCGATTTCAGAAAGTGTCTGCGCCGTAATGGTATTGAGAACCACGTTCGCATCAGCACAGTTCTGGTTTGATCCAACCGCACGGAATTCAAATTTGTTACCGGTGAACGCGAACGGCGAAGTGCGGTTGCGGTCGGTGGTATCTTTCGGAAGTTTTGGAAGAATGTCCGCACCGATATTCATGATGCCACCCTCTTTCGAACTCTCAGCACCACCGCGTTCGATCTGTTCGATCACATCGTTGAGCTGTGAACCGAGATAGATCGAGATGATCGCGGGAGGAGCTTCGTTTGCACCAAGACGGTGATCATTCCCCGCCGAAGTTGCCGCAGAACGAAGAAGTTCTGGGTAACAGTCAACCGCTTTAATAATTGCAGAAAGGAACGTAAGGAACAGAGCATTATCGTGAGGATTTTTGCCCGGTTCAAGAAGATTGTTGCCATCATACGAAAGCGACCAGTTGTTGTGTTTGCCGGAACCGTTTACACCAGCGAAAGGTTTTTCGTGCATAAGGCAGACAAATCCATGGCGATCCGCTGTTGTGCGAAGTACTTCCATGATCATCATGTTCTGGTCAACAGCCGCGTTTACTTCGTCAAACTGAGGAGCGATTTCGAACTGACCAGGAGCCACTTCGTTGTGACGAGTTTTTGCGGGAATCGCAAGTTTCCAAAGTTCGCGATCCACGTCAGACATGAAATCGAGAACGCGCGGACGAATCGCACCAAAGTAGTGGTCTTCCATCTGCTGGTGTTTTGCCGGAACCGAACCAAACAGCGTGCGGCCAGTCTGGATCAGGTCTGGGCGAGTGAGATAAAACTTTTTGTCGATCAGGAAATATTCCTGTTCTGCACCAAGCGAAGCAGTCACTTTGTTCTGTACTTCTTTACCAAACAGAGAAAGAACGCGTTTTGCCTGTTTTGAAACAGCCTGAATCGAACGAAGAAGCGGAGTCTTTTTGTCGAGAGCTTCGCCAGTATAGGAACAGAATGCCGTAGGAATGCAGAGTGTTGCTCCATTTTTGTCGCGTTTGATAAATGCCGGTGATGTTGGATCCCACGCCGTGTAGCCACGCGCTTCGAATGTCGCACGAATACCACCGTTCGGGAATGAAGACGCATCAGGTTCTCCCTGAATCAGCGCTTTCCCCGAGAAATTCATTACCACGCCACCTTCGTAGTCCGGCTCGATAAATGAGTCATGCTTTTCAGCAGTCGATCCGGTAAGAGGCTGGAACCAGTGAGTATAGTGTGAAGCACCGCGTCCCATTGCCCAGCTTTTCATGCCGTTTGCAACTTCGTCTGCGATCGCCGCATCGAGAGCTGTTCCGCTGCGGATCGTTTTGAGAAGAGATTTGTATACATCTTTTGAAAGATATTTACGCATTGTGCGGATACTAAAGGTATCTACGCCGTATGTGTCAATGGTTGAATCACTTCCCAATGCAGGTTCCGTATCATAGTTCGCGGTTGCAATGGTCGAAATCGCACTCTGTCTCAATTCTGAACTCATTCGTTCTCCTTTGGGATTATCACATCTTTGCCATGAAAATTACAAATCAACGATCATGCCAAAAGAAATTCTCCCCAAAATCATACACCACCTCTCCGGCCAAAGATCACTTCCAACGAGTCTTTAGCCTCACAGAATTATTGAAAAACGTCGGAACGAGATACGAATTGTTCCTTCCGAAACAGAGAGCCAAGGAACATTTATGTAAAACGCAAACAACAACGATACATTATTGTGCAAAAAATTGTCCGCATCATATAAAAAAAGGAGGCAACAACCTCCTTTTTCAATATATCGGTAGCGACAACTTACTGATAGGGATACAACGTATGGATCCGTTCCATGTACTTATTCATCATCAGCGTATACCCTGCGGTACTGGGGTGGAAATCATCAGAACTGATATTTTTCGGATTTGAAACAAGCCCCGCACTGTACAGATCAACCAGTGACACGCCATATTTCACTGATGCAGTGCTGATCATTTTGTTCATGTTCTGGATCAACGCTTTCCCCTTTGCCTCTTCGCCACTGTACCCTTCCACGAACGACGGCAACTTGGTCATGTCCGGAAGATTGGCGATAACGATATCCGCATCGGGGAGCATTTCTGTCAATGTTCCCAGAAGCGTGTCCAATCCATTTTTAAAATCATCTTCGGTCATGTATCCATCCATGATATCCATACAGTCGTTCCCACCAGCCCAGATCGTGATCAGATCCGGTTTCAGCGCCACAGCTTTATCTTTCATTTCGCGATTCATGCCGCGTATTGTGTATCCAGACTTGCCGAGATTCTTAAACTGAAGGTTGGTGACAAACCCTTTCAACTGACGTTCAATTAAAAAGACATACCCCTGAATCAGCGTGTCGGTGCCCGTGATCACCGTATCTGCACCTTCGCCAACCGCATCGCTCGCGCCGATTGCGACATAGTGAAGTGAATCAATTTGCACGTGCTTTTTGGCAATAGAACTTCCGCCACCACTTCCCGTAGTGTCACTACAGGAAAGAAAGAGAAACAGGGGTAGAAGGACGAGCAACAACTGCTTTTTCACGGGAACTCCTCTGATTAATGCTAATTGGTACTTCAACAGTACCGTATTGATATTAGAAAAGAAAGATAAATAGTGCAAGCGTGAAGGGGAGATGATCTTTCTTTCCTACCAATACGGCAAAACACATCAGATCGTCGTGAACAACAACGAAAAATCGACGTAACCAGAGAGAGAAACGGGCTACCATAGAGTTCGCTCCAAAAGTGTCGGTTCAAAATAGAGACCGTAAAAGACCGCGACGATCGTATATTCGAAAACAGGCTTTCCCCATGAACAGAGGAAGCCTGTTTCTCTTTGCAATGGTGTGAAATACTATTTCTGAATTGAAACTTTCTCCACAATAATTCCCGATCCGCTTTCCACGCGAATCACATAGGATCCTGCGGCATATTCCTGAAGCGGGATTGTGACAAAAGAACCACTCTCTTGCGCAGAATAAACAACTCTCCCCGAAATGGTACAGAGTTCTACCGACCGGATTGTTCCACTCGGCACGCTTATCCGTAACTCATTCGAACGCTTAATCATCTTCACCGAACCAGTACCGACTTTTGCATCCTGAATAGACACGGGATCAGCAGAAGAGTTCAAACCAAGCGTCGGATCGCCGTAGAGATTAAAGGCACAGTAGTTTTTCCAACACCCCATGTCTGCTTTCTCTTTAGTCGAAGCCAAGGCATCGCCAATAAGTGGCTTTGTTTTCGCCAACTCCAGAGTAAATCCGTGGGTTAACCCGTGATCATAACTCATGCCGCGAAAGTTCCCCATGGGCTGACGGAAAATCGTCGTTTCACTTCCCGCAACGACTCCAACTGCACCTTTTGCCAAAATTGTGTAGGCCAGATTCGTCGGCACATCGGGCTTTCCGTTGAGACAGGAACCCATAAACACAAACGAAGGTGTTTCATCGGTAAGTTGTTTGGCGTAGGTTGTGTTCATTATATCGAGCGCCGCATCCTCTTTGCCGTGAGTCAACCATGTTACAATCCCGTAGGAATCTTTTATCCACGCGGCTGTAACTCCTTTTTCCGTGATCGAAAACTCATCGCACCCACCGAGATTGCGATTGTAAATCCGATAGAATTTGCGCGAAGTTCCCGAGAGATCTTCGCGTATCGCCTCACCCACTTCGGCTCCTTCATCGCCGTAATAGCCGAGCATGACCAGAAGCGTATTCTCTCGCCATCCAATACTGTTCTTTGATTCAGATTCATAGGAAATGGACTTTGCGAGAATATGATCCACTGTCGCATAATCAGTTTTATACAGAGGAATTCGCCCCACGGAAATATCGGGAATCGCATCGATACCGCCCGTTTTTTTCACATCGTCCGTCTCACCGAACTTTCCATCGCCATCAGCATCCCAATTCCCCGTGATATCGCTGAAATAAAAATCCGTTGCCGCAGTTTTTCCTCCATAATATGCGTATGCCGTTTTCATGGCAATGTCGCCCGTTTCCGGTGATGGATCCCCTATGATCAAAACATAGTCGATCTTCTTTTCCAGATAGTTATCAATTAACCAGCGGTGAAGATTGTCCGCGGAAACTTCTCCGATCCCTCCTCCCCAATCGGATTCGGTGAACACGGTGGTTGTAAAACCGTGAGCGCTTTTCGACGCAATAAAGTCATTCAGTTTGGTAAGGCTTTTTTTGGTTTTTGACGTGGTTATTATAGCCAGATGCAATGGTTCTGCGCGAACAGCCGTTCCGTATTCCGAAAGTATCGCGAGATTGTCCACGGTGGATCGCAGATGATCCAGATCGCGGGATGTGGGAGAACTGGTTGATCGCAACAATGATTGTTCAAATGAAACGACAATCTCACCGGCAGAACTGGACCGAATCTCCTGTGAAACCGAGTCGCGGAAAGTTGGGGCGATCCAGCAATCAAGAATCTGAAACTGGCGATATTTCCCCAAATAAACCTTGTAGATATTTGAATGTAAAACCGATGCCTCCTGTCCCGGGTCTGAAAGTTCGCTCTCCGTTCCCGTTCTTTCAATCGATGAAATCCCCGTGAGTGTCTGTTCATTTTGAGGAGTAAAACTCACGCGAATCGATGAATCTACAACTCCAGCGGGAAGGAGAATTCGGTGACGAATCAGAGGAAATGCTTCGACATTTGATTCCGCAGGATAGTAATCTCCGGCAAAAAAAGTTGTGTCATTCTGAACAGATCTTTTCACAGAAGGAAACAGAACCTGTTCGCGAATCTCCGTGCCGGTTGCGAGAATAGGAAGAAGTAGTATAGCGCAGTGTATCAATTTGATCATTCAGCAATCCCCTTGTTGGTATTTCAATTACCCACTAATGTACCGAAGGAGATCGCGAGAAAGTTGAAAGGGACAGTAGTGAGCGTGGTCAAAAATGGTCACCTAAACTGATTTGTTGTCTGATCTAACTACTCAGGTGGTTTCCAAACCTAAAGTCGACTCAAGAACTCGTTCCAAGCGTCCTCGCTTGGAATGCAGCGTTCGAGGCTTCAGCCTCGCGTCACGCTTGTGAGTCTGGAGTCTCAAGCAGTGTATTACTGGTTTTGAAACCGGTAATAAGTATGTATGTCAAGCTCATGCACATAAAGGAACCAGTATAGGTACTCAATTTTTTCACTCTTAATTCGCTAATGTATAGAACTCTAATCACTATTGTAACTATTGAATACTCAATATGCATACTCACAATCGAAAATGGCAAATCCACAAAAGTGGCGAGCTCATCTTTAAATGAAAATGGCAAATCCACAAAAGTGGCGAGCTCATCTTTAAATGAAAATGGCAAATCCACAAAAGTGGCGAGCTCATTTTAAATGAAAATGGCAAATCCACAAAAGTGGCGAGCTCATTTTAAACGAAAATGGCAAATCCACAAAAGTGGCGAGCTCATTTTAAACGAAAATGGCAAATC
>DYSA01000731.1 GCA_020726425.1 Fibrobacter succinogenes
GTTTTCGACGCGGTGATCGTGTAGTTTGTTGTAGAACTCGGCGTTCCAAAAATCGAAAGATTCGATGCAATTTCTGGATAGCGAAGGGTGAAATCAACCCACACCATTCCAATCTCTTGGTTGCTGTTTTTTACATTTGCAATGAGTGCATTTCCAATAGTCTGGGGAGCATTTGCATAGTTTTTCCACCACACATAGTCACTCGAGCCAGAAGCAGGATCATCGTAGCCAAGCTGGAACACAACCGGAGCCGGAGCAAAGTAGTCTGCCCACGTCGCAAATTCATCGGTCATATCTTTCAACGAAGCAAATCCCTGGCTGTCATCAACAAAGATTACCCCATCGCGATAGGTATTCGGCATCAAGTTGGTCATCCAGTGTTTCAGATAGAGCGAATAGGAAGAGTTGTACGAACGAATTTTGTTCACCCAACGCTGAGCGACCGCATCAGTGACCTGAGAAGTGACATTTGTTTCACCATTTGAGTTGTACCACTCAACATCCACACCGAATCCCGCGATACAGGAGTGGTGACCGTACTGTTTCAATACGATATCGATCAATGAGTCGATACTTCCCTTACCCGCTTCAACCTGGAGCCATATTTTTACTCCATCGTTGTCAAATTGAGTCAAATATGCTTCGTGCTTATCAACCGATTGCCCGATAATGTTCGCGGCATTTCCATAGTACGGGAATTCGAGTTCACAACTACTTCCCTGAACACCACCGACGATCCAATATCCCACAGGCGCTGATCCGGGGAAGTATCCCGAAAGATTGCGCGCGGCATTTGACCACTCAGTTTTGGTAGGGAACGGGTCAATTCCATAATAGGATTGACGAACACCGGCCCAACTCATTCCTGTTGTACCACCGGTTGATCCGGTAGAACTGAAGTACGCTTGAATCGTTTTGTTAGCGGTAATATTGGTAATCGTATAGCTGATTCCAGAAACGGAAACTTTCACGCTGTTGACCCGAACCGAGTCAAGCTTATTGCCCGAAGTTGCGGTGAACGTGAACGCCTGTGAAGCACCACTGTTTACCGTGGTCACTCCCGCAGGGGAGATCGTTCCATTGCCCGATACCGAAGCAGTAACGGAGTAAGTAGGAACCGCTGACGCGCCAAAGTATGCCGCGATTGTGTGGTTCGC
>DYSA01000129.1 GCA_020726425.1 Fibrobacter succinogenes
ACCAATTGAAAACAGAGATTGTTACGAGAAACGACAATACAAATGTCCATTTTTTTTTATCACGAGCGAAAATTACTTTAGTGCAAATTAAGCAGAATGTATTTTCGCCGTCGAACTGCGCTTCAGCCAGAACTTAGCTGAAGATGTGTAACCATTTAATTAAGGGAGCTACATGTATGTTGCAGAAGGGAGCAGAGTGGTTATGAAAAAACTGGCTCAGCTGGTAATGGCTGGAACCATCGTGATCAGCATGGTTTCTTGTAAGAAAGAGGATAGCGGGTCTACCAAAACCGTTCTTACAGATGCGATGATCAAGGCTTTGGAAAAAGTCGAATCGGGAAACGAAGGCGTAATGCAGGAAGCTGCAATGAAATCGTTCCCACGGGAAAAAACTTTGTACCTCGTAGGATTCCAGTGGGGTGAGCCCTACTCGTTCAATCCTATGAACGGATGGCCAGACTGGCCGATTCGCCCTGAGTTCAACCTTATGTATGAACAGTTGACTACGTTCAACTCGATGACCGGACAGATCGAACCTCTTCTTGGTCGCCTAGATCAAAAGAACAGCGATTTCGTTTCAGTTATTCTCAATCCAAAAGCTAAATGGAGCGATGGGAAACCCCTCACTGCTGCTGACGTTAAGTTCACCTACGAACTTAACCTCAACAACCCTGATGCCCCCTGCTCTTACGTAAGTGGTTACATGAGTAAAATTACCATTGATACTATCAATGGCGAAGAACGCGTAACTCTCCACGTTGATAAAGCAAATCGCAACAATCCGTTTGCGCTTGTCGATTTCATTTCAAGTGTACCAATTTGGCCGAAACACATTTTCGAACCACTTATCAAGGGTGCAGGCGGCGTAGGTGCATTTGCTTCTGCTGATATTATGGATCGTCCCCAGGTTGTTTCTGGACCATATAATCTTTTTGCTTATTCCAATGAAAAAATCGTTGTAAAACGGGTTGAAAACTATTGGGGAAATGAAGCACTTTACGGTGGTAAAAAAGCTCAGCCAGAGTACATTATCCACCCTATCTACAAAGGTAACGAACACTCTTCAAATGCGTTGAAACATGGAACACTTGATATCTCAAGTAATTACATGCCTCGTATTTGGCGTAAGGAATCAGTTGGATGCTGGTACGATTCACTACCGTACTTTAAGCCTGGCTCGATTCCTATGTTCATAATCAATACGACAAAAGAACCGCTTAACAATAAGCACTATCGTCGTGCAATGGCATTTGCGATCGACTATGAAAATGTACGTAATCTTGCTGTTTCTGGATATACAACAGAAATCCAATCTGGTTTGATTATGCCATTCTCGGCGGAGTCAACCTATTTCGATGCGAATGCGGTGAAACAGTATGGAGCAACACGGTTCGATCCGGAAGCTGCTCGTGCAGAACTGAAAAAAGGTGGATTCACCTCTGTCTTCGAAGACACGATTGTCGGAAAAGATGGAAAGACTGTCTACAAAAATTTGCTCTATGTTAAAGACTCGAAAGGCAAAAAAATGCCTTCGCTCTTTATCAAATCGCCTGCAGGTTGGTCAGACTTCGAATCAATTATTCGCCTTGCGGTAAAATCAATGCGCGATGCGGGTATTGACGTTCGTGAAGGATTTGTTGATGCATCTCAGTATTGGCCAGCACAGAACACTGGTGATTTCGACCTGTTCATGGATACGCCGATGGCAAAACTGTCAGCGTCTATGCCGTGGGCACGTTTCGAAAAAATCATGTCTTCTGCAAACTGGAAACCAGTTGGCGAAAAAATGTATGAAAACATTGGTCGATTCAACAACCCGAATCAGCCTGGTTACATTCGTTCGATCGACAGTCTTCTTCACTTGATCCCACTTTCAACAGACACTGTTGAAATTCGCAGATCAATTGCTGAACTGAACAAGATCTACATGGAAGAGCAGCCAACACTGCCACTCTTGTATCGTCCTGAAGAGTTCTATGAATTCAATACAAAACATTGGACCAATTTCCCAACTGCAAAAAATGCCTACGCTCCGCCGCATATGCCGGTTGGTGGTGCGGGAACAAAAATGTTGTGGGAAATCAAACCAGCAAAAGAGGGTAAATAATGCTGAAAAATTATCCGACTTTACTCTTTATCCTTCAGCGAAGTGTTTGGTATTTCCTTACATTTCTTGTTGCGATTACCATTAACTTCTTTCTACCACGATTTGGTGCAGACCCGATCGACTTGATCATGAGTAAGCAGAAAGGTCTTAACGACCAGCAGGCTCGTGATAAAGAAGTATCCTACATGAAAGAGTTTGGACTCGTTGACCTTGAACAGACTGCGGTAACCGACAACGGTTCAATGCTCATGACTAAAGATGGTGCGCCGATTACGTTCAAACAACTCAGCGAGAAAAAACTTCTGACAGTGAATGAACAGAAAAGCTTTTGGACTGCGAGTATCGAAATCACCGATGCTGCTGCACTAAAATCTTCACTTCTTCCAATTCTTGCGACAAAAACGCTCGATGGATTTGAAATGAGTGACACTTCTGTTTGGGATGGAGATCTTTTCAGCGAAACCGTTCGCGGATCACTTTCACTCGAAGAACTGAAAAGTCTTAAAGGTCTCTCTGTTGAAATGAACAACAAAGTGTACAGCCTGAAAGCAACAGATCTGAACAGCGCATTTGGCGGTCCAGTTTCTGTGATCGAAGGCAAATCACCTTATGTGGTTACAAGCAATGGTTCACTTAAACTGTTTGTAAATGGTGAAGGACATACTCCTATTCCTGAAGCGGTTGTTGCTGGAACTGCAATTGCCGATGCATCAGTGGATGTTGTTATTGCAGATCAGGTTCTTAATACGATCGAAAAAAGAAATGACATCGAACGTTTTGAACCAGTTCGTACACCATTAGTAAAACAGTATTTCAAATACATTTGGATGGTACTTCACGGCGATCTCGGAACATCGTTTGTGAAATATCCGAAAAAAGTGAATACTATTGTTGCGGAAGCAATTCCATGGACACTGGCACTTCAGTTCCCAACCATTGTTATTGGTTGGATCGTGGGTAACCTCCTTGGAGCTCTTGCTGCTTATAAACGCGGACTCTTTGACAAGGTTCTTTTCCCTTGTGCGCTTCTTATGAACTCGATTCCGTTCTTTGCAGTAGGTATGATTCTCGTATACCTCTTCTCTGAAACGTTCCGGTTCTTCCCTTCTTCTGGCGGATATGCGATTGACGTAATCCCTGGATTTACATGGGCGTTTATTTCAAGTGCTGCCTATTTCTACGTACTTCCATTCTTCTCAATTTTCCCCGTGTTTGCTTCTGGTCAGGCGACTGGTATGCGTACTATGGGTATTTACGAATTGGGAACAGGCTACGTTAAGTATGCGAAAACACTTGGTATCAAAGAGAACAAAATTCTTATGTATATCTTCCGCAATGCAATGCTTCCACAACTTACCGGTCTTGCGCTGATGCTTGGAGTTATGATTGGTGGAGCGTTGATTACTGAAATGATTTTCTCTTATCCGGGTCTTGGTATGGCACTTCTTTCAGCAGCTCAAAACAATGACTACCCACTGATTCAGGGTGCGGCACTTATTGTTTCTGTGACAGTATTGATTGCAAACTTTACCGTTGATATTCTTATCGGTTTCTTTGACCCGCGTGTAAAAGCCGGAAGAACAGGAGCATAAACGATGAAAATTCTGAAAAATCTACTTAAGGAACCGACTTTCGTATTTGGAAGTGGACTATTCCTTTTGACAATCGGACTTGCCATCTTCGGACCGTATATCTTTACGATTAACACCGAATCGGTAAATCTTCCGTATCAAAATCCTGGTGCGGGCTTGATCCTCGGAGCTGACCATCTCGGACGTGATATGCTTTCTATGCTTATATCAGGTTTGAAAAATTCGCTCTTTGTTGGATTCATGGCGGGAACAATTGCAACAACTCTAGGAACACTTCTCGGTGTTTATGCAGGTTATAAAGGCGGAATTCTCGATGATATTATCAACATGGTGACCAACCTTGTTCTGGTAATTCCATCATTTGTAGTTCTTCTTCTTATTTCTGCATCTCTCGAAGAAGGACGTTCACTTCAGCTTATTGCGCTGATTATCGGTCTTACCACATGGACATGGACAACTCGTTCGGTTCGTGCTCAGACCTCTTCTCTGAAAAGTTCGGAACATATTAATTTGGCTCGTGTAAATGGTGCAAGTACCTTTACTATCTTGACAAAGCATATTCTTCCCTATCTTCTTTCGTATATCTTCATGGTGTTTATCATTCAGGTTGCGTCGGGTATTCTTCAGGAAGCGAGTATTTCAATGCTCGGTCTTGGCCCATACGACTCGATTTCACTTGGTAATATCATGAACGATGCGATGAAAAACGAAGCACTCGGCGATGGTGTATGGTGGGCGTTTATTCCAGCTTCTATGCTGATTACGTCAATTGTATTCTCGCTCTACACTCTGAATACCTCCATGGAGGGTGTCTTCAACCCGGCTCTTCGGAAATAGGAGATAGCAATGGCTCTTTTTGAAGTAAAAAATCTTTCGCTTCACTACCTCACTCGCTTTGGATCAAAGGTTCACGCCGTTTCTGACGTGTCTTTTGAACTCGAAGAGGGTGAAATTCTCGGTATTGCCGGTGAATCAGGTTGTGGTAAAACGACTCTGGTAAGTGGACTTATGGGGCTTTGTATCCCACCTCTCTACCCAAGTCAGGGCGATGTATTTGTCGAAGGCGACCCTTTGATGAATCGTACTCCTCAGGATATTCGTGAAAATATTCTTTCTCGCAAAGTTTCAATGATTCCTCAGGGTGCGTTCAATGCGTTGAACCCAACCCGTAAAATCAAAGACCTTGCTATGGACGTGATCGTTTCTCACGAAGGTAAAAAAGCGAAAAAGAAAGAGATGTATGAACGGATTTTCAACCGTTTTGAACTTCTCGGAATGGAAACAGCACGAGTTCTTAACTCGTATCCTGTTCAGCTTACCGCCGGTGAACGTCAGCGTTCAGTGATCGGTATTTCTACGCTTCTCAATCCGAAAATGGTTATCGCCGACGAACCAACTTCTGCGCTGGATGTAACCACGCAGAAACAGGTTATCGGTATGATTTTCGATCTTCTGGAAAAGAAAGTCTTCTCAACGATGATTTTCATTACCCATGAACTTCCACTTCTTCGCCACGTAGCAGACCGCATTTGCGTAATGTACGCCGGTGAAATTGTTGAAATGGGAACTTCAGAACAGCTCGTGTTCGATCCACGTCACCCTTATACGAAAGCTCTCATGAGTGCGATGCTTTCTGCTGAAGAGGGTGCTCGCGGCAAAAAACCGGAAGCGATCGAAGGTGCTCCGCCGTTCCTTGGTAATGAAATCATCGGGTGCCGTTTTGCACCTCGCTGTAAATATGCCAAAGAAGATTGTAAAACGAAAAAAATGGAGATCCGCATTGTCGGAGATCGTCAGGTGAGGTGTGATTATGCCGAATAATGAAATCATTTTTGAAGGAAAAAATCTGGTCAAAGAGTTCGGCCACGGTAAAACACTCTGTACTGCTCTTAAAGGGATGAATTTCCAGATCAAAGAGGGTGAAATTGTAACTCTCGTTGGCGGATCAGCCTGTGGTAAATCAGTACTTGCGAAACACATGCTTGGTTTCCTTCTGCCTACAAAAGGGGAATTCCTCTATCGTGGCAAGAAGATTACCAATCAGCGTGACCACTGGCAGGATGTTCAGCCGATTTTCCAAGATCCGTTCTCGGCGTTTAACCAGTTCTATACGATTCGGGAACAACTCGAAGACTCTTTCAATGTGTTTTACAAAAAACCATCGAAAGCGGAAGTCAAAAAACGTGTTGACGATGCACTTCTTGCAGTTAATGTTCAGCCTTCTGAGCTCGAAGGGAAATTTCCTTTTGAACTTTCTGGCGGACAGATGCAACGTATGCTTCTGGCGCGTATTTTCGCTCTGAAACCGAAAGTACTTATCGCCGATGAAGCGACTTCGATGGTTGATGCTTGTGTTCGTGCGAATATCCTTGATTATCTTATGAAACTCAAGGAAGAGCTCAACATGACGATCATTTTCATTACCCACGATATCGGTCTTGCGTACTACGTATCTGACCGTATTTTCATCGTGGATGATGGTCAGATTATCGAACAGGGAACTCCCGATGAAGTTGCGTTGACACCAAAAACTGCGGTGACTCGCCATCTTCTCGATGATATTCCTGACATCCACAAACCGTGGATTGTTCGTAAGGGACACGCTCAGTAAGAGTGACTGTTTCAAAATAAAAAAGCCTCGGGAGTATATCTCGAGGCTTTTTCATTTAAAAATGCTTACAAGATTTCTTCTGTAAGCATTCTGTATATCAGTCCAAAACAATTACGCTACGAAATAGTCACTCATCGAGTTACGCATTTCAATTGCACGAACGCACTCGGCACGAACCGCTTCAAGACCGGCGATAATACCACCAAGTGCTGACATTGCCACAAGCGAACGACCGTTCTGATTGTTGCCTTCGTGTACCAGCGAAGCGTTCATTTCACCTTCAATTTGGCGAATCAACTCTTCAGGATTTTCAAGAATCTTATCTTCCCAAAAAGCAAGAAGCGCATTTACATTTTCATGATCTTTGTAAAACATCCAAGTATAATCCATAACATTCTCCTTCATTAAGTGTACAAATAAAATACACAAATCTACTCTACTTTTCCAGTATTTCAATCGAGTAGGGTGAAGGGTTTCCCCTTCATCCCTCTCACAGAACCGTACGTAC
>DYSA01000732.1 GCA_020726425.1 Fibrobacter succinogenes
CATTGTGTGTGCTTTACAAATCCCGCTCTTTCGCCTTTGAGCTGAACACGGTGGCGAAAAGAATCTTTATATCCATGGGAAGCGACCAGTTTTCGATATATTTCAGATCGTAATGAACACGACCTTCCAGTTTCTCTTTGGTATCCGTTTTACCGCGATACCCATTCACTTGCGCAAGACCGGTGATTCCCGGGCGTACAAAGTGGCGAAGCATATACGACTCCACCCGTTCGCGGAACTGTTCCGTGTGTTCAATCATGTGGGGGCGAGGGCCTACAAGACTCATTTCCCCGCGAATGACATTGAACAGCTGAGGAAGTTCATCGATATTTGATTTGCGCAGGAATGTTCCCAGAGGAAATGCAGGAAGTGGCCCCACTTTGAGTTTGAGCAGTCGTGGGTCAGTTCCATCGGGCTGAGTTGTTGAATCAATTCCCAAATCTTTGGTGGTCATGGAACGAAATTTCAAACAGTTGAAATCCCCTTGTTTCAATCCGGTGCGTTTTTGAACGAACAGAATTGGTCCGCCATCAGCCAGTTTAATGGCGAGAATCACGGGGATCAGAATCGGTGAAAGAAGCGTTATTCCGATAATCGAACAGATCAAGTCGCAGGAACGTTTGAGAAATCGGTTGTAGAGGTCATCAAGGGGAATGTGGCGCACGCGGTAGGTGAGTACCGATCCGAAATAGGCGATTTTAAGAGGCACTTCAAAGCGGTTCAGGTTTTGCGGAATTATCTGAACGCGAATTCCTTCATTTTCAGCGATATCTACAACTTTTTTGATCTCTTCCCTATGGGTTTCCAGCGAATACGTAATGAGCAACTCTTGCACGCGGCGCTTGATAATAATGTCGCGAATTTCATCGGTGGTGCCGAGATGGGGAAGGTGAGTTGCCGTTCCGGGAGTGTCGTTGATATACCCGATGATCGTAGCATCCCAATTGTCGTGAAGTTCTACTTCGGTGATAATAGGAAGAGTGGAAGACTCTTCACCAACGATCAAAATGTTCCTCGTTCGGTGGAACAGCGAGTTTTGGTGAGTCATATACATGCGCACAACGTGGTGAGTGATCAGTACAAACATCCACTGGTAGAGCGCAAAAAGGGCGATTACGATACGAGAAAAAGCCGCATCTTTAAAGAGAAAACTGA
>DYSA01000130.1 GCA_020726425.1 Fibrobacter succinogenes
ATTCCCAGCGTGGACGCTGGGAACGAGTGCTGAAGCGAGTTTTTAACTCGTTCCGTGGCTCCGGCCACGGAATGCAGCCCCGAGGCTCTGCCTCGAGTAATTGAAGCGGATCCAAACATCGGCGTTCCAAGGCAGGAAACCTTGGAACGAGTGCATATTCTCTTTAACTCTTTTCTTTTTCCTTTAGTCCTGTATTTTTTCCCCTATTTCCCTGTAATTACCCGAAATTGGAGTGTGTCCATGAATGTTCTATCTAAAATTGTGGTCGCTGTGACCTCTATTGTTTCGCTTTCCACCGCTAACGACTGTCCGAAAGTTGTTGTGATCGCTCCTGATTTCAGCGAACAGACCTTGGGAATCGAGTATCGTGGGAAAGATGTAAAGTACGCTTCTGACGCCGTAGCAAAAGCTGTGGCAGATTCTTACGAAGGCTCCAAGATAATGACCGAAGCGGAACTTCAGGTGATGTCGGCGACCTGTAAACCTGAACAACTGATCCGCCTTCGCGTAGCATCGTACTCGCTAGAACCGAAATTCAAAACCGTTCGCTACGCGATTCTCAATATCGAAGAGACGTTTTACAATTCCGAAGATTTAACAAAACTTGTGAAAACTGTCAACCAGGAAGTTACTGGGCCGAAATGGTTCGGAGTAAACCTTCCGCTAAAATGGGCGATTCGTTATTTTGTAAACGAAACAGCAAAAGAGAAAACGGGAACGGCAACACCGACGAAATAGGTTCGCTACTCTTCTTGAATTTCTACAGTGGGCAGTTCATCAGAGCTGTCCATTTTTTTGTTAGTACCAAATGAGTGACTTACCGCACCGGTCTGACTCCACCCGAGAAGCGGATGTCGAGAAAAAAATACTCCCGATTGTGTGGATCGGTTCCCTAAAATCAGAAAAAATCCCAACTCAACAGGATACGAACTCAACCCTACCCCCAAACGACACCACTCCACCGGTGAAAATGATTCAGTCACAGCGATAGATCCTTCGCGATCGGTGTGATTCCAACGAATTTTCACTCCCTGCGATCCGACTCGTGACTCGTCGAGCACCGCGATCAGAGAAAATTCTCCCAAAGGAATTGAACGATCCGGCTCATCAGAGAGATGGGAAACTTCGTAGATTGATCCAACGGTAATTTTTTGTGTGTGAAATCCCACTCCAGCACGAACGGCAAACTCTATGTCAAAGGTGTCAGGAACGGTCAGAAACGAGAGATCTGTTCCAAACTCCATTCGCAGGCGATTAGTCGGAGCAACACCGTAATTCAGTGAAGGTGAAATTTCCCGCCAAATCCCCAGCGCATCGAAATGATGAACCAAAGCACTCCATCGATGAATCCCCGATCCTCCCATAATTCCCCAATCAGTTTGAACAAATCGTGTTTCTGATTCCATCGGGGAAAATCCATAGAGATTGGTAAATGCAATTTCTGCGGTGATCGGCGGAGGTGAATTAAGCGTGATCAAAGGGGCAAAGGGTGAAACAAGCGAACCAGTTTCGCAATCAAATCGAGAAAATCCTCCTCTGGCGAGAACAACAAATGGAAGGAGAATGATCAGTTTTTTTATCGCCACAGAACAGCTCCCACCCGGCGACTCTCCTGTCTCCCCGATTCACTTTCAAACTCAGCCAGCACGATTATCGGACCTCTTCGCACGGTGAGTCCCGAGTCTGTTCCGCCATTCCAAAATGTTCGAGCCTTTGCAGATTCGAACCGGCGAAGTTCTTTCCCACTTGAATCGAACAGGCGAAGACGACAACTATAGCCAGAAGGTGCGGTGATATCGATCTGAAGTGAATCATCTTTGCCATCGCCATTGGGAGTGAACAACTCCGGTTTCACTTTAACACTTAACGGCGTGTTGTCCGGCGAAAGTGAACTTGCGGATCCCGGCGTTGGTGTGCCAAGCATCAGCGATTTTGTACCGAATCCATTGGAGACGGCAGTTCGGTGAAGCGTTTCAGTCGTCCATTTTGGAAGTGAACTATAGTCCCAAAGAACCGAATCCATTGCACCTAAGTGAGAATCAAGTCGAAGTGTATCGCGATAGTTATCCAAAGAAAAAAATGAGAAGGGAATTGATTTTTCCGGATACGAAAATTCTTTATCGGAGAAAACCAGATATTCATCAGCGGAAATCACTACTGCCGGGAAAAACACGGTATAGCTTTCGTTGAACAGTTTCCAACCTGTTAGATTGATTGGTGATGGTGTTTCATTGTGAAGTTCAAACCATTCTATTTCTGAGCGAGGTGATATTTCACTGATTTTAACCGCCCCAGCGGGAAGGCGAATCCGCGACAGATCAATGGTTTCTTTGAACGTCGAAACGCCATCGGAAGATTCTATGCAAAGCGTTTTCAATTCATCGGGAAGAGATACTGAATCGCGATTTAGTGAATTGGATACAGCAAACGAACAGATTAAAAGATCATTGGCAATCACATTGACTGAACCGTTCGCGCCGAATGAACGATAAACAAATGAAATTTTTTCCGGAGAAATCTCATACTCATAGATAATCGATCCGTTCAGTCCTCGAACCGTTCCCGGGGACCCCGCTTGTTCAGACCAGATTTTATTCCCAAAGAGATGATTTGGCGCCAGTACAGAAGATTCATTTTCCGTTCCCGAAAACGAATCAAACAATATCTTACCATCTTCGTTGATAGAATCAGAGCACGAAGCCAGCACTTTTCCGTTCTGTTCAACCAGAAAACCATCTGTACCCGTAAGTCCACCACACATTGAACTATGAGAAACCGTGGCAATCAGTGCAGAGGGATCTATTCCAATTGGATAGAGTGATTCCACGGGAAAATAGTCTGGATCGAGAATAATCAGGACGGTTCCCGGACGAAAAAGCGAGCCGCCTCGCTTGGGAATAAGCTGATCTCGCATTGCACCATCAAAAATTGCCAGCGAAGCAATTGCAATGGTATCTTCCGAAAGATTCACCAGTTCGATATACTCATGACTTTTTCCACCGGGAATTTCCGTTTCCGGTCCCTGTGGGTTTCGTTCTATTTCGGAAATGAAAATCTGAGAAAATGCGGAAGTGATCAGTATAAAGAGAATTAACAGTGATTTCATGGAACCTCAATGAAAAAGTTGGAAACAGTATGAAATTGAGACTCCATAGTGTCAATCCCTTCGGTATCAAATATGTGAATCTTTTCGGCAATAACTATTTTACTTCGGTTAAAATCAAAGGAGAAATCATGAGTACAAAAAGAACCGACTATCTTGCGTGGGATGAGTATTTCATGGGCATTGCGCTCTTATCAGCTCAGCGAAGCAAAGATCCAAGCACCCAAGTTGGTGCGTGTATTGTCAATGGAGATAAACGGATCGTGGGAACTGGCTATAACGGTTTTCCACGCGGCTGTTCTGACGATGAGTTCCCGTGGGCCCGCGAGGGAGATTTCGGGGACACGAAATACCCCTTTGTTTCTCATGCAGAACTGAATGCAGTGCTCAATGCAACCACTCCGCTCACGGGATGTACCATCTACGTGGCACTGTTCCCCTGTAATGAATGTGCAAAAGTGGTGATTCAGGCGGGGATCACCGAAGTGGTTTATCTCTCGGACAAATACGGAACCACTCCTTCAGTACAGGCTTCAAAACGGATGTTCGAAGCCGCCGGTGTGGCAACTCGACAATTGACACTGACTAAAGATTCGGTGACAATTAGTTTTATCGCCGAAGAGAACAAATAAAAAAAACGGGCTGTTTCGATGAAGAAACAGCCCGTTTTGCAAGACTCGGCACCAAAACTTAGCCTAGAAGGCTGAGCACCGATTGTGATTTGGTATTAGCCTGAGCCAACATCGAAGTTGCTGACTGGTTAAGAATTTGATTCTTGGTGTAATTCGAACTTTCATTTGCAAAGTCCACATCGCGGATCTGAGATTCTGCTGCCTGCTGATTGGTTTCACTCACCAGAAGATTATTGACGCTGTGTTCCAAGCGATTCACATAAGACCCAATGTTTGCTCGCATACTGTTCACCGAACCGATAGCCGCATCAATTGAAGCAATTGCCTGCTGAGCACCAGTCGCAGAACTAACATTCAGTGTCGAAACCTTGAGTCCTGTTGAATCGGTCGAAAGTGTATCGATTGTCACGGTAATACTATCTGTTCCAACTGATTCATTAGCATCAATCCACAATGCAGAACCGGTTGTTCCACCTCCAAAACGCCCCGCAGTCCCTGAATCTTTCGCCACCAGTTTGAGCCCATTGTAATTAGTCACATCCGCAATACGGTCGATTTCCGAACTGAGCTGTTTGAACTCCTGATTGGTGTATTTCCGTTCGTTGTCAGTAAGTGTATTTGTCGAAGATTGAATCGAAAGTTCTCGCATACGCTGAAGAATCGAGGAAACTTCATTCGCTGCGCCTTCCGCGATGTTCAATGCAGAAATACCATCTTCAGCATTGCGGCGAGCTTGATTTGCACCCTTAATCTGAGAACGGAGATTTTCAGAAATCGCCAAGCCCGCAGCATCATCACTAGCGCGGTTAATGCGAAGACCGGTGGACAATTTTTCAATGTTACTGTTCAATGAACGGTTTGCAGAATACAGCGAACCCTGTGTTGTCATTGAAGAAATATTGTGATTGATACGCATGGTAACCTCCCTGTAGGTTGTTTTAAAACTCCGCAATCCGTTGCGGTGCGCCAGATTTTTTTTGAAGAAAATCCCCTTTACAGGAGTGCCATTTTTCTTCAAGACCCAATCTGACCTGTTTATTGTATCGACTCAAGAAAACTGTACTTTAATTTTTTTTGAAACTTTTTTTCAGATTGCGTATAAAAGGGTTGAAAAAGTTAAAAAACAGCGTTGATTACAATAGTGTATATTACTCGATTCAGGATAAAGGGGTGTTCCATGGGACAGATTAAGGTTCTGGATCAAGCGGTTATAGAACAGATTGCTGCCGGCGAAATTATTGATCGGCCCGCTTCGATTATTAAAGAACTTCTTGAAAACGCAATCGATGCCGGTGCAACTCGAATCGACATTGCCGTCGAACACGGAGGGCTCGCACTCATTCGCATAACCGACAACGGATGCGGCATTCCTCAAGAAGAACTTATCCTCGCGGTAACTCGCCATGCCACCAGTAAGATCACTCAATCTACTGATCTTTATTCAATTGGCACCATGGGATTCCGCGGTGAAGCACTCGCGTCGGTGGCGGCGGTAAGTCGTTTCAAAATATCAAGTTCCGATATCGGCGATGGCATGGGCTGGTGCCTTCCTGTCGACGGAGGAATTCCCGGTTCACTGGAACCTGTAAACCATCTTCGCGGAACATCGATCGAAGTTACGGACCTCTTCTACAACCTTCCGGCACGCAAAAAATTTCTTAAGTCTGAAAAATCTGAGACCATGGCGATTACCCGAATTCTCGAGCAGATAGTTCTCGCCTTTCCTTCGATACAGTTCACCGCCACAGTGAACGGTAAACGCTACCTCGAACTTCCGCAAGTAGATACAATCCGCATGCGAATCGCTCAGGTTGCAGGCTCAGACATTGCCTCCAAATTGATCCATTGCCGTGCCGAAACGGAAGATATGTCTGTGGATCTCTTTATAGCTCCCCCTGAACAGGCACGGTCGCGACCACGCTACCAAAATCTGTATGTAAACCTTCGCCGGATCGAATCGGATTCCGTAAACTCCGGCATACGCGAATCCTATTCGCGTTTTATCGAAAGTTCATTCCGCCCAGATTGGTTCTGTTACCTCGATGTTGATCCTTCAAAAATTGATGTCAATGTCCACCCAACTAAACAGCAAATTCGGTTCGATGACGAAAAAGGAATCTTTTCGTTTCTCTATCGAGCGGTCAAAAATGGAATGACTATTTTCCGAGAAGAACAGTTCGCACCAATCGAAGAGACCAGTTCTGGCGGAATGAATGTCATCTCCTACCCAACCCAAGAACCACCTTCCGATCGTTCCTCCTTTTCCGTGGCAGAACCGCGATCCACAACAATCCACAGTTTTGGAACAGCCAACTCACAACCTCGCCCCTCGTTTCAGTTTACACCTCCTCAGAAACTTCGCGATGAAGGCGCCATGCAGACGTCAATTCCTCTTTCGCTTGGTTCAAACGACAAGAAAATTGGAGGAACTATTGAACGGGGAAATATTATCCCCGAAATGGTCTACGAACAGATCAACTGTTTCCAAGTGCATAAACGATATGTAGTAACACCAGTAAAAGACGGCATGATGCTCATAGATCAGCACGCTGCTCACGAACGGATCCTCTACGAACAGTGTCTCAACGGACTCGCTTCGAACACCGTTGAATCGCAACAACTTCTCTACCCGATCACCTTTGAACTCCCTTCGGAAGAAAAAGAAATCCTTCTCACTATGAGAGAGTTTTTCGAAAAAACAGGCTTTGAAATCCAAGATTTTGGAGGAAATACCGTTGCTGTATCAGCTGTCCCAGCCACAGGAACATTCAAATCAACTCATGTGAAGGATTCAATCGAAGAGATGCTTCATCAGTTTATCGACGAAGATGACGAAACGATTCTCTCCAGTTCCCATCGCCGGTTCGCCGCATCGTACGCCTGTGGAGCGGCGATCAAATTTGGTCATGAAATGCCTCAACAAGAGATGAATGCTCTGATCCATCAACTGTTTGCTTCGGAAAATCCTAATATCTGTCCTCACGGAAGACCAACGATTATCAAACTCACTCTTGATGAGTTGGGCAAGCGGTTTTTGAGATAATGTTCAC
>DYSA01000733.1 GCA_020726425.1 Fibrobacter succinogenes
CTGCTACTACTCGCGTTATGTACTCATTCTTTTGAAATTATAGATGGGTATAAAGACTTCAAGTTTGGGCAAACGATAGACGAAGTGAAGCAGGAACTATCACAGTCTGAAGTATCATATGTAACAGGTACAATATCTGCAACAGCTTCCGAGATAACGAGTCTTTTTGATGAGATAGAGAGTATTAAGAAAAAAAGTAGTCAATTAGAGCTATCGAAGTATCAAATCAGAAAAGGGGATACTGGTACGGTTGATTTTACACGATTTTCGCTGTGTAATTCAGATCCTTCAAAACTAGAGATGATGGCGATAGGTTATCCAATAATCGATAATGACTCGATTGACGTAGTTGTGGATACTGCAAATGCAGTTAGATTCGTCTTTGTTAAGAAGAAGTTGAGACTTGTAACCAAACTGAATATTGATAACCATTCGATGAAGAAAGTTGCAAAGATACTTGAAGAAAAATATGGTACTTCAAGGTTGGAAGAGAGTAAATGCATATACAGAGAAACAAATGGTAGTCGTATGTTTGTGTACAATGTTGTAATCAAGCAAAAGACGGGTCAAGTTCGTTTGATTCTTATGAGTGATTTTCAAGATAGCAAAACTGGTGCAGTCAATAGTTACGAACCTGAAACGACTTCCAATGCGACGGATGTATTTCTGCTATCGGGAGCGAAAGTGATTGGAGTAAGCTATAGCGACTCAAGTCTTGTCGAAGAAATGGCAGAGAAGTGGAATTCCATTGTTAATGATTATTTAGAGATCAAAATGGAAATCAAGATGAGAAAAGAACAAATGGAATCGGATAGTTACTAGAACGTCACCAACTCATAATAGGATAAATTGACATGAGCTATGAGCAAGTACAAAAGATGTTAATTCAGTATGCACAACACAATGAGCAAGGGTTTCGCAACCAGATGTTCATGAAGCAAGAGTTTGAACTAGCATTTCCAACCATACAAGGGCCATCAGGTATTGGTAAGACTGAATCAGTAAAAAGATTCGCCAAAGAAAAGGGTTTGTTACTTAAACTTTGGGATGCCGAAGGAATGGGTCTCCAAGAACTTAGCGCATCATTGAGTGAGTTTACTGCAAGGTTCATGAAAGCGAAAGAAGAAGGCGCGATCTTTTTGATT
>DYSA01000734.1 GCA_020726425.1 Fibrobacter succinogenes
TCTCTTCGGATCACCGGAACCTTGCTACTGCTTTAAATGGGTAATCATATAATTTATTGGGTGATCAATTGATCGCCCGATTATTTCAAAGGAAAAAACTATGGCAGATGATAAACCAGAAATTCTCTATCCTTCAGAATGGCACTATCGAATCATTGGAACTGCCGAAGAGCCAATTCGCAATGTAATCGAATCGGTTATGGGGAATAAAAAGTACAAAGTTACCGCTTCGAATCAGAGCAGTGGTGGAAAATATCTTTCATTTCTTCTCACTACAATCGTCGATTCCGAAGTTGAACGAGTTTCAATTTTTGAATCAATCCGGTCGAGTGAAGATATTAAGATGGTGTTATAAGACCTGATACCAGATAATCGCACACATTTTCTCTTCGATTCAACTTTCTATAACTTGATTCAAATTCTGCATGGAATGTGTATATGAAAAAGATACTCGCTCTTGTAATTGTGCTTGCTATAGTGATTGTATTTTCGGTAACCGGTGAACATCTCCTATTCTGAACAGTTTCGTACTACTTCTGCGATCCAAACAAAAACACTTTCCCATGGAAAAATTCAGTATGAAACCCGTGGTAAAGGAGCAGAAACGATGGTGTTCATTCATGATGCAACTGTTCCCATGAATATCTTTGATCGTCAAGTTGATTTTTTTTACAACACATGGGTATCGAACAGTTCGGTATAATCAATATGGAAGAGGTCTTTCTGGTTATCTCAAAGGTGATTACACTCATCGTGAATATATCGAAACGGCGATTGAACTGTTCAATTCTTTGGGATTGGATTCGATAATTCTTGTGGGCCATTCATTCGGTGCGGGAGTCGCTGCGATGATCGAAGTAGAAATTCCCGAACGCATTTCAAAAATTGTTCTTCTCGATCCATCGCTTGATGAAGTCACCGGAAATGTGGGCGCTGATATCGAACGCCTTCCAATTATTGGTGAGTTGGTCGGCAAGTTGATTATGCCGAACGTACTTCAAAAACGAGCTCATTCACTTTTGGCTGAAGCAGGTGTTTCTGAATCAGATAGTGTCTATTTTGTATTGAATCGGCAGCGGAGGACGAAGGGACAATGCTGTAGTGCTTAAAATTCCATCATCGTAAATTTCAACGAACTGATTTG
>DYSA01000735.1 GCA_020726425.1 Fibrobacter succinogenes
CGATTGATCTGAATGCAGCTCGGTATATGTATAATGGATTCATGCATGAAAATCTTGAAATTGATCTTGAAAAGATCTGTTTTGACCTTCAACAATGTGTCGAGAAGCTGATAAAATCTGTTCTTTCTCACAATGGCATACGCTTTCCACGCACGCATGAGCTTGAGTTGCTGTTGGATCTGATTGATCAAGCCCATCTCATTTTACATTCAGACGTCAAATCGCTTATTCCACTTTCTGACTATGCTGTTGAAGGTCGATATGCGGTGATTCATGATGATCTTCATGATATTGAAAAGTATTTGCTCCTTGTGGAACAGTTGCGTGAAGAAGTTCAGAAGATTTTCTCGTAACCAGTCTCTCCGGCTGGTTATGTTGCATTGTGAGTCTCCGGCTCATATCTTTGTTCATGGGCGCAATAACCAATTTTTCCGAAACTTCACATTCAAAAGGGTGCTTCGGCACCTTTTTGTATTTAGTGGTGGCGGTACAATTCAAAAACAACAATCAACTGTTGCCCAGCGATACTATTTCGCATATATTACCTATCATTAAATTTCTTTGAGGTGAGGTTCAAATGGCAATTGAAGAGTTAACAACCAAAATGAGGCGTAATGAATTGCCTATGACACAGAAAGAGCGATATCAACTCATGGTCAAGGCGCACATAATTGATGAAGAAGGGTACTATCACCCCTCCTTTTTTTCAAAAGAGACTGTAGCAAAAGATCGCGCTACCGGTAATCCTGTTCGGCGGTTTTGATGTACTCGACACATCCTTCAATCATATTTGGCTTTCATTGACTCGATCGTGAAGTTGCGCATGCGATACTCAATGGTGATGCAACCTTTAATCACAGTGCAAATAGTTTCGATTGGCTTGGACATGGCATCTATTTTTGGGAAAATAATCTTGAACGAGCAACTCAGTATGCTATAGAAGATTCACTTCGTAAAAATTCAAAAATCAATACCCCCTTTGTTCTTGGTGCGGCTATTGATCTTGGCAATTGCTTTGATCTTCTCAATCAGAAACATTTAGATTTCTTATCGTTAGCCTATATTGTAACTACTCAGGTGTTAGTGGTGGACAAAAACTCGCTTCAGCACTCGTTCCCAGCGTCCACACTGGGAATGCCGGCC
>DYSA01000736.1 GCA_020726425.1 Fibrobacter succinogenes
GAGTTTCTCCGGTTTGCTCTGGACTTTATCTCAGAGAAGCTTGATGATCCCGACGCATCGAAAAAGTATGATTACATCGAATCTGTGGTGGAATCAATCCGCGAGAAACTCTACCGAATCGAGGGCAAATTAACCACCAATGAAAACAAGTTGGAAGAGAATGAATCCACGCTGATTGAGGTACACAAAAACCTTCATGAAAACTTGACGGTTATACACAAGGATATGATCAATAATCTCACAGGGATGTCCAAGGGAATTAACTCCGTTTTCGCAAGTACTAACGAAAATCTTCGCGATGTTCGTGACGATGTAAAGGAGAATCGCATTCAAATGAAACAGGCAGAAGAAGCACTTCGAATACACTCAATTGAGGCATATCGTCGTTTGTATGGCACACTGCTTCTTCTCGCGGAGAAAATGGAAATTGACATCATCAATTCCACAAAAGAGAGGTTTGTATCCAAGCGAGCAAAAGAGGCACATTTGAAATATCTCCAAGCCGTTGACCAATGTACAAAAATGGAAGAATACCGAAAAAATATTTTGGAAGGAGATTACACAAATTTTGTATAACCACCCATTCCACAGGAAATTTTAACTTCCGGCGAGATGATATTTCAGAGGGATCAATAGTGGTTTGTTAGCAAAATGTCGCGAGCGGAAAACTTAGCGGGATAGTTTGGTCATGCACAAATTTCTCCGATTTTTGTGCATGAGTTCAGAACGTGCACAAAATTTCGTCTTTTTTGTGCACGTTGGCGATTACTGCTGTTCGTTGGGAGTGGGGGCAAATCCCATTTTTTGTGTTTTCTCGGCAACTGGCGGATTGAGCATCTGCTGAATGGTGTTCATAATCATTTGCGTGGTCTCTTCATTTTTGTCTAACCGATATTCGAGAGCCTGCACCGCAAAGCGTAGGGATGACTCCGTGATGAGAAGCTGTTTGAGCTGAATGAATGCCCGAATGATCTGAATGTTCATCTGAATAGCCGTTTCGGAGTTCACTACGCTGGAAAGCATGGCTACACCGGCTTCAGTGAACACGTTGGGCATAACGCTTGAATGTTTCAAGTTTTCCAACCGGTCACAATTTGTGACCAGTTCATTTCGTTCCTCAGTGGTAAGCCGGAAC
>DYSA01000737.1 GCA_020726425.1 Fibrobacter succinogenes
ACGAAATCGTTTGTTGTGAAATAAGTGAAAAAGTTCTTGTAACTTTGAGGGGAACACGCTGCTGTTTCCCTTTTTTCGTTAAAACCAGAGGTGAAATCTCTTTCTGTTTTCACGATAAGAAATACTTTAAATCTGTTTGGTGAAGGGAAGGTCGGAAAGTACACCAAAGATTGCTTTGCGATTTTGCGGAAGAACGCGTCTTAAAAAATATGGTAGTTATTATTTTCACAAAAGAGCATAAAGCATTTTGCAGGCATCTGTCAAATAAGCTATTTTGGGCGTCCATCGGGTTGGTAGTTCCGATTGTATTAAATATTTATCAAAGGGTTTTTCATGAGTGATACTTCTGTAATGTCGATTAAAGACACCAGTGCAAATCCAGCACCACTTGGACTAATCGGGTTCGGTATGACCACGATTCTTCTGAACATTCACAACGCCGGACTGTACGAACTCAATTCTATGATTATGGGAATGGGAATGTTTGTTGGTGGTATCGCTCAGATTATTGCGGGGATTCTCGAGTCTAAAAAGAACAACACATTTGGTTTGACTGCATTTATTGCATACGGATCATTTTGGTTGTCTCTCGTGGCAATCTGGTTACTTCCTCGCCTTGGGCTTGGCGGAGCAGATCTCACTTCGACAAAGTTCGCTATGGGATTCTATCTTTCAATCTGGGGACTTTTCACCTTTGGTATGTTTATCGGAACATTCCGTATCAACAAACTTCTTCAGGTTGTGTTCGGATCATTGACAATTCTCTTCTTCCTTCTCGCAGCAGGTGATTTCACGGGGAATGAAATGATCACTCGCATTGCTGGTTGGGAAGGAATCTTCTGTGGATTCTCTGCAGTGTATGGATCACTCGCTCAGGTACTCAACGAAGTATACGGACGTGAAATCCTTCCGATTGGTGCGGTGAAAAAGTAATCTCTTTTTCAGCTTGATATTCTAAATCCTCTGTTCTGATTGAACGGGGGATTTTTTTTCGTGGGCAGTGAAGGTTTTTAACCGTGCCGAATCTCTGAAAGATGAGATACCTTTGAATACTGGACTGTTCACATCGCTGCACAAAAAAGGCACCGCTGAAAAATCAACGGCGCCATAGAGTCTTATCAATTAAAAAAAATTA
>DYSA01000131.1 GCA_020726425.1 Fibrobacter succinogenes
TATCGCAACGAAATACTTTCTGTTGCCGCTCAACTTGAATCGGCTTCAAAACAGTCGCTCACGGATAACAGCGTAGCGATCATGGATTTTGAGATCACGAAACAGGAGTTGAACGATCTGTTCTTTGGTGAAAATGGAACCGTTGCGGTTCAGGGATCCGGCGGGATTCTTCAGCACTGGCATCTCGATAGTTCAGATCCGGTTCGCCAGACAATCGCTGATCAGCTAAATCTCTGTTTTGATCAGATGAAAGGAAGAGCACCTTCGATAGTAGGGAAGGATGCAATAAGTTTCCGCTATGATCTGTTGTTCATACTCAGAAGCGTGAAAGAGTATTTGCCCTTTAATCCGCCGGTTCCGACCAAGGGAGATGCGGCGATGTTGATTGGCCAGTACAGCAAGTGACTTCTAATTGATCCCAAAAACAAAACACCCCGCTGATGAAAATCGGCGGGGTGTTTTTGTTTACAGTGGTTGACTCACTATTGAATTGCTTTTGTATACGATTCCACGGCTCGTTTGCCGATCATCTCTTGAGCAAAGGTGGAACGATATCGATCCTGAGCGTTTTTCACCATTTGCACACAAAACTCCTGATTTTCCAACGACTGGATCATTTCTGCCAGAGCTGCGTGATCATTTTCCGGGAAGAGTCTGCCGGTTTTGCAATCGGTGACGATATCGGTCATTCCGCCAGAGTTGGAGCAGATCAGTGGCACGCCGGATCGGGTCGCTTCGAGAAGCACCATTCCCAATCCCTCTTTTTCACCTTTCCAGTCGGTGAGCGAAGGAAGCACAAAAATATCGGCGTTTTGAAACTGTTCCGATAGTCCTTTGGGCGGAACCGAATCAATCCAGGTGATTCTCTGTTCTACAGAACACTCAGTGGCCAGTGCTACGAGGTTCTCTTTTTCCGGACCGGTTCCGATAAGCGTTACGCGATATGGTTCAGGAAGCAGAGCCAGTGCGCGGATCAGAACGGCAAATCCTTTTCGTTCCACAAGACGACCGATTCCTAAAATTGTATGTCCACGGGAGTGATGCGGCTGGATCAAGGGAAAAATTTCTTCGCGAACCGGCATGGGAACCGTGTCGTAAGCCGTTTTTGAAGGAAGAAAATCCTGCAAAAGCGATTGCACGTAGGTCGAAATTACATGAACTCGAGATGCATTTCCAAAGACCATTTTAGCAAAGGGGCGAAGAAATTTGAACCGCTGAAGAATAAACACATCGGTTCCGTGGGTGGTTATGACGTAGGGGATTTTAAACAGTTTCGCCGCGATAAGCACGGTCAATCCCGAAGGAATCCACCAGTGTACATGAATGAGATCCGGTTTTTCCTGTTTAATCATCTTTGCAATATGGACAAACTGAGTCGCCAGAAACTGAATAAAGAGCAGTTTGTTGAAATGGTTTTTTATCACCAGTTCGTGCATCTGTCCCTGATAGGCGATTCGTTCTAACCGATCAGAACTGTAGCGGAATCGACTAATTCGATAGCCATCTTCCGCCTGTTCTTCCATGGCAAGTCCGGCGTGATGAGGAGCAGAAACAACAACTTCTGCTCCATTGCGAATCAGCGCCTGATGGAAATTGCGAAGGAACGGAGCCACGGTATCTTCACCGTGCCGTGGGAACACGTGAGTTACCGTGAGTACTTTCATGCCGCAACCTTTTTAGGACGACGGATCATTGCAATCAGTGCGTAGATGCCATAGAGAACGGTAAGGATCCACACCGGCACAGACATTTTCAGCGCTGTTGCGGCATAATGCGATTCCGGTCTCATTTCAAGAGTATGTTTCCCCGCAGTGATTTCAAGAGCCATCCAAGCTATATCTGCGCGAAGTGGTTCAACCTTTTTTCCATCGAGAAGAACTTTCCAGCCCGGATACCAAACTTCGGCGATGCGAAGCAGACCGTTAGCAGGAACATCAATTTCAGCGATACGAAGGTTCGTTTTATAGGTTTTCCACCGAACCGGAATAACAGGATTGATAGCACTTGCTTCATTTGAAGGGAACGACGGGTTTGTTTCCAGAAGAACCGTTTTGCGGTTATCATAGGTCGGCGTACAGAGGATCGCATTCATTCGTTCTGCACCACCGGTTTTTACAACCGCCATTCCGCCCTGACCGTTGGAGAGCGTATCGAATTTTGTTGTGGTATCAACAACTTGATAGCTCTGCGTAAAGGCGATACGCGGCAGAACGTTCTGGTTTTTGATAGCCTCCATAATTCCATCGTTCATAGCCAACGTGTATTCACAGTTTGAAATGTTGAGATACGGGTCACCGGCTTGAAACGAAGCCAGATTGAGCATCCGCTGTCCCGCAGAATCTATAACCGTATGGAAAATATCGTAGTTTGCACCACGGCCATACCATCCCGGACGAACTTCGTGTTGCGCCGTAGGATTGTCTCCACGGAACGCTCGATACCATTTCAGTTCGTTATCGTGATACCCTTCGACACCTTCGAGATTGTACAACCCTGCGGGGTTCTGCAAAAGAGCGGCATCTTCGACAAAGTGAACACGGAACGGATGATTTTTCATCTCCTGTTGCAAATCGCGGATCGCCTGAGGGGTGCGGATGATCGATCCTGCCGGGGTGATGGCAATAAATTTCGCATCTACCCGAAGTATATCGATCAATCCAAAGACAAGCATGGTGTAGATAATGACTTTCCCCGTGACTTTGCCTTTAATCGCAAAGTAAAGAAGCGCAAGAATGGTAATGGTCATTGCCCACCATCCCCAGAGAGCAGGGACAAAGTTTTTCGAGAAGTTCGATTCGTAAAGGCCCATTTTCGAAGCGAACTGTTCTGAATTGTCAAGAAGGAATGACGCAAAGGTTCCACTGTTCAGAGAAACAAGAAGCACGAGCGAGAGTACAACTGCCACGGCGATAATTCCCTTTTCCCAGATTTTCAGAGCTTTCGGCGAAAGAGATTTCCAGAACTCTTTTTCCAGATCTTTCAGGAACAGCAGAGAAAGGAACACTGATGCAAAGGCCCACCAAAACATGATCATACTGATTGCGCGGAACTTATTTACGCCGGGAACAAAATTGTAGGCAAACTGAAGTACCGGTGTATGAGTTCCCATACTGAACAGGAATGCTACTACCGCAGTACCAACCCAGAAAATGCGCCATCCCGAAGGTTTTACCACCACTGCCAGAATCGCGCCGAGCATTGCCATGGTTCCGGCATATTCGGTATTCAATTTAAAGGAGTTATCTCCCCAGTAGTCTTTAAGAGCATTGGCGAAATCGGGAATCCAGAGAGAGATTGCTTCGGCCCAGTGCAGTGACCACGAAGCGACAAACGAGATGTCTTTGTCTGTTCCGCGAACCGACCATGCATCCTGAACATAGGAGAACGCGGGGAACAACTGAATCGCCCCGAATCCACATCCGAGAAAAATCGCCGTCCAGAACGCCACTGAAGCGATAGCAGCCTGTTTCGGTTCTTTGATAAATGCAACCTGCCGAACGGTATAGAACAGCCAGTACGCGCCCAGCCCCCACATAACGAAATAGGCCATCTGCACGTGTGAAGAGAGAATGGTCATGCCGATTCCCATAGAAACGAGAATCACGCGCCCAAAGTTTGGCGTTTCCATGAGAAGTTTCAGATGCCAGATAATAAAAGGAAGCCATGCAATGACATACATCTTACCATCATGACCGGGCATCACATGGGAGAAGAACATGGGATTGAGCATGTAGAACAGTCCTCCCACAAAGGAGAGGAACTTTGAAAACCCAAATCCTCGACGCAACATGAAATAAAAGAACACGCCGGCAAGGAAAATGTGGAACACCATGGCATGGCCAAAGCTCTTGTGAATCGGAGCTACAAAGGGAAGGAACATGGCCAGCGGATACATAATATCCCCGGAAGTAGCATCCATTGTGGGCATTCCACCCAAAATTCCCGGATTCCATTCAGCTACTTGAAAATCATGAGTTAAGGTTGATTTCAATGGCTGTTTCAAGCCCATCGCGTTTACCTGGTCACTCATCTGGTTGCCGAGCATCGTGTTCGGTCGGAAAATAAAATCAGAGAAAAGAACGGTTACAATCAGAGCCATTAAGAAAATGTACAGAGGTGTTTCCCATTTGCGTTTGGTTTCCACACAGACCTGCCTTTCAAAGTTTAGAATGTTTTCGATATTTGTACAGAGAACAGAAAAAATTATTTCTTACGAATGATCATGGCGAGATTCCAGCAAACGAACTCCCGAAGGATCGGAATCTGTACCACAAATTTTAAGTTTTTAAAGAATCGCGGTGCCATTGCTGCAATCTCAATCTCCTTGTTGGAACGAATCTGCTTTAAAACGGTTCCGATGTAGGTTTTGTTGAGATCTTTTCCGAGCGTATGATGGCGTTTTCTTCCGAAGGCAGTTAGTGGAAAGAGCGCGTTTGCAAAACGGTATCCCAAATAGTGAAGTGGCGCGAATTCATGGCCGCCGTAGAGACTCAGCCAGTTTGTCCACGCGAGATACACCATTCCATTTTCGTTGAGCACTTGATGGAGTTCTGAAATCAGTTTTGCCGGATTTCCAATGTGTTCAAGCGCATTGGAAAAGATAACGAAATCAAATTTCCCCAACTTGGACAGCTCTTCAGAATTGAGATCGATCGGAGTGAAAGGCTGGTTGGCGAACTCCGGTGACAGCCAGTTGCGAAGATCTGCGTAGGTGACATCAAACCCCATGGCCCGAAGTCTTCCGCCAAAGGCACCGTTTCCACAACAGAGATCCAGTACTTTCGGATGTGATTGTGGAGTGACTCCGCTATTGGTGGTGATCCAGTTCCAAGACGATTCAGATTGAAGACGATACATCTCCTGATCCTGTCCGGTCAATTTTGCTTTGAGCATCTGTAAGAACATCATGACTTTTTGCCCTTTTCGGGAAAGAGTAGAGGAATACCACCGACCAGTTTCAGGACGATCGTAAACAGTAAGAGCAGAACATAGACACCCAACTGTTCGCTGGAAAATCCAAGTACTGAAAACATTTGCGAGGAGAGCAGTTCGCGAATCCCCATGCCGTTGGGGGTAAACGGAACCGCCGAACAGATAAATTCGATCACCGCGCCATACCCACACACTTCGGAAAAGGCAAATCGCCCCGTGATTCCGGCAATTCCCACGGCGAGAGTGAGAAAATAGACAAGATAAAACAGAATAGTCATGGCAAATACAGAAAGTAATACCATCTTTTTATGACGATAGATGACGACATTTTTTTGGATTTTTACGAGCATTCCATAGATTTTTTGAGGAATAAACCGTCGAACCAGTTTTCCTCCGGTTCCGGCTACTCGCGTTGAAAATGAAAGAATTACGATGAGAAGTGCCATTGCCACTGCCGCAACGGCATACCAGCCAATGTTTTCTATGGCGCGAACCTGATCAATATTAAAGTAACCAAAAGCGGCAACGGTACAAAGGCCAATAAGACTGAGGACTCGTGTTACCCACGTAGCCGCCCAGATCGCGTGCGTATCATTATTCTTTGAGATCATAACTGTTCGCACAATGTCCGATCCGGCGCTGGAGGGAAGTGCTATTGAGTAAAAAATCGAAATAAAATGAATTTTCATTGCGTGAAAAAAGGGTACCGTGGGAGAAAATGCCCGAATTGTCATCCACCAGCGAATTCCCTGAATCGCATAAGTCGCAAGAATCCCCAGTGAAAAAAGAGGGATGGTCCACGGAGCGGTGTTTTGCAAAACGGTCTTGAACTGATCCGGTTTGACGGTATATGCAATCCAAATGAATGGAATAAGCACCAGCGCGTACTTGAAAAGGAGGAGTAATTTGCTATTTTTTTTCATGGGGATAAAATAGTTGGTGGCAGAGCTGATTAGGAACACGCACTTTGTCGTGATATTGAGGCCGCTGGCCCTGCTTGTAAGAACATTTGTTCTTTATTAAAAAAGCATCCCCCAATCGAGGATGCCTGTGATTTTTAAGTGATACCTCTACTCCCGCGAACGGGAAATCTCGGGATCTCGTTTTTGATGTTTCACACCAATGATGTAGATATGATCTTCGGCGATGATTCGATAGTAAATGAGATAGGGGAATTTTGTGAGAAGTGCTTGGCGAAGATTTGAATCCACAATCGGCCACCGTTCCGGCATAAACAGAATAGTGTCGATTACGGATTCATACTCTTTAAAAAATCTAAGCGCCAGTTTTTCTGAAACCGATTGATATTGCATGATAATAAGACGAAGATCATCTTCGAGCAGTTTATGAGAAGTTAAAATCATGCTGAATCCGTTTCATCATGTCATCATACTCAATAACAGATGAAGGATCTTCATCCATCTGGCGATCTCGACGAATCATTTCATCCAATTCCGCTCGTTTATGTTCTTCTTCGAGACGGTTTTTCTGAGCGAGATAGCCGGTAAAATCTAACAGTTCAATCTGAAGATCTTCGGGAAGTTGTTCATAGGTTTCCACTATTTTTTGTAGCGCGGTCATAGCACCTCCTTCTTTCAATTCAAATATACACAGTTTTTACAAAAAAGGCACCCTCAAATCGAGGATGCCTTTCGCTTTCGCTTGAAGCTTGAAGCTGACTTCGTTTACGCCACGCCAAGAATCTCTTCAAGATCGCCACGACCTGAGTTACCGGTCGGTTTGATATCGA
>DYSA01000738.1 GCA_020726425.1 Fibrobacter succinogenes
CATATTCACGCGATTCATCAGGGGACAAATCGTCTGACTTCAGAAGTTCCGCTGCCCCCATGATTCCGCAAAGTGCATTATTAAAGTCGTGAGCAACTCCACCGGCAAGCTGCCCAACCGCTTCCATTTTTTGGGATTGGTGAAGTTGTTCCGTGAGTTTTTCCTGTTTCCTCTGAGCATTCCGTTCATTGGTAACATCGATACCTTCAGCAACGATCATGGTCACACTTCCCGATAAATCAAAGGTTGGTTGAATGAGTAAATCGATTTCACGAGTATCACCGGCGGAATTACAATGAAACGTATCATACCGGACAGATTCTCCATTTGCCGCTTGTTCGATGGCAACTCGAACTTTTTCCTGTTCATCGGGATCAGTAAACCAGGGCGTTTCCCAAAACAGTTTTCCCGTAACCGAATCCAGTGAAACCTGCACCATTTTAAGGGCGGTTTCATTGGCAAACTGAAGTTCTCCTTGCGGTGTAAGCCATCCGAAAAGTTGATGAGAATTATCGACCGCCTGAATGGTGAAGCTGCGACTCTCTTTCAGAGTATTCAGTGCTGACAGTAACTGTTCCTGATCACGACGGCTTATTGCAACGGAATTAAAAAGAATTTTCACCGGTGTCAGCATAGACACCACAATAACAATGTAGCTGATATGTGAATAAATGAGTCCCGATACCGGCGAAGGAAGATGTTTTTCGATTACCACACCGTGAAGAATTGCTATGGCAAGTGCAGTGTTCAACACAATGATAAAAACCAGATAGCCAATAGTAAATGCACGGGATGTAAAAAATGAACACCAGATGAGAACCACCGATGTTCCCAGAAGTATTCCCACGGTACGAAAGGAGTTCCACGAAACGGTCATCAAGATAAGCAGAAGGATGAATAGTCCTATTGCAATACGCGCCGCAAGAAGAGAACTTCCCCGTTTATGAATAACAAATAATCCAAGAACAGTAGCAAGTGCGATAAATCCAGGGATTCGCTCCTGAATAGTATGGAGATAGAAAATATCTGAAATCCAGGAGAGTGTTAAAGCTGCAATGATAAGTGGAAGAAAGGTTTTCATCAGTTCCGTTGCAACAGTCCGTCGAATAGTCTGTTCTGCCCATTTATTT
>DYSA01000739.1 GCA_020726425.1 Fibrobacter succinogenes
CAAATCGGTGATAACAGATACTGGAGTTATCGATCTCGCGGTACCCCGCGACAGGTCAACTGCCGCAATCCGCTTAGATTTGCATACTGATCAGCCTGTTCACGAAGCTGGCAGGCAAAACTAGCGTGAGGTGAAGAGATTCTGTTTCCCATAACAAAACCGATATTCATTGATTTTCCCTGCCACGCATCGACTTCAGTAATTGCCATGGCAGGATTTGCCAATGCCGATGCGGGAATCATCGTGGAGTTTCCGCCAAGCCAAGAGTCATCATAGGCATACCACAATCCATGACCGGTAAACCATCCGAAAATGCTGTACTGATCTCCATCGTTGAAATCATCGAGAATAACTGCGTCCGGTTCCACCTGAATTTCCCCGGTTTCGATCGATCCGGTTCCGGCAATACCTTTTCCGAATGCCAAAACCGAACGGGAATCGGTGGAGACAACCGCAACGATTTCCGAAGAGTCTCCGGGAACTTCCGTAAGGGTAAATTTCCCTTCATTGTCACATGCTGCGGTTATTTCAGTACCAACAATGCGAACCGATTTCGGTGTTCCGTTAAACGAGTTAATCGTTCCGGAGATTGCACTTAAATCTGCTAACCGAATTGTGTCCGAAAGTGTAGAACGATCGCCAACGGTGATAATTTTCCTTCCCCCGATCGAAGCTCCCGTGACCACAATCGAATAGGTCCCCGATCGAAGAGAATCAAATATGACAGAACCATTTTCTCCGGTCATTCCCGTTTCCGTAACCGCAGTTTGTCCTTTGGCGGTCAACTCGTACCAGTGGGTCTGATCAATCACGGAGACCGAACACCCTTTCAGAGGAGAACCGTCTATATCGACGGCGGTAATTATCATTCCGTTGGTAACTTCGGAACTGCTTGTTGTGTCCGCCACAGATCCGTTTCCGCATGAAAGAACCAGAAGAGAAAGAGTTCGTACAACGAGCTGTTTCATTCTGACTCCTTTGAACTCATGGGAATAATCTGCACATTCACCTGATAGACCATATCCGAAGGACCATTTCCTGTTTGCAACTGCATAACCTGACGGCGAAAAGTTTTCCCGATTGCCCAGTTGAGGCAGGAGTTTCGATTCGGCAAACTAAAGCCACA
>DYSA01000740.1 GCA_020726425.1 Fibrobacter succinogenes
CTACAGCATTGCCACAAGGGCTGCCCCTACAGATTTTGGGGATTGAATTGGATTCTTGCACAATCTCTGCAAACCTGTCACGAGTTTCGGAACGACAAAAAGGTCGAATCCTCGCGGGTTCGACCTTTTTGTTTCTACACAAACCGCGAATTACACCAATTCCAGTTCCGTTTCAGCTTGATTCTCTTTGCGGGTTTCGAGAGCTTTTTGTTTTGCTGAAACCGTATCGATAAGATCGTTCAATGCCACAATGGTGGTTTCATAGGGCAGAGGCGTATCGAAAGCTAAATCGTCGAGATAGGTCATAATTGCCTTGTATCGTCTCACAATATCCTGACGAATTGCGCGGATTTCACGGATTCCCGTATGCTCAGTCTCACTTCCCATTTTTTCAGAGAATGCCGCATCAAATGCTCGCTGTGTCGAAGCAAGTGTCGCGATAATATGATCCACGCCCGCTTCTTCCTGAGCGCCGGCACAGGACTCCATGGTCTGCAAGAATGATTTCAGAATAATACTCTCTTCAAGATCGCCCTTGTGTATCACACGGACACCCATTTTTTCAACATGATCCAAAATGACCTGAGCTTGATCAGCCCGAGTTTCATCAAACATGCGGTTAGCAATAGAACCTTCAAGCGATTTCACGAGTGCTCGCAGAATGGTATCTCTTTTCGTGTCGAGATTGCGAATTATTTTCGTGTGAGGCGATTTCAACTCCCGCATAAATGCCGCTTTGAGCTCCTCGAGAAGAGGTTTAAGCGCATCACTCTGCTTTTTGATATGGAGATCGGCCAAGTGCACATTGATTTTGAGTAGTGCCTGTTCGGTCAGTTCCGCGAGAAGTTCTGGTGAAAGGTTTGAAACCGGTGCTTTTTTGAGTCGTGTCATCTGACTCTCCCTTTTTGAAAAAATGAATCGATTGGTGAAACACAATATCTGAATATTTTCCAGAGTATCACAAAGATAGTACATCGTAAATCGACAGTGTATGTCTAATAATCACAAAACTACACAAAATTTAGATTGAAACACACACACTTTTTAAATCCTGTTACTGCTCAAAAATGAAAAGGACTCCGACGGGCGTCGGAATAGAAATTGTTTTTGGTTTTGGAC
>DYSA01000741.1 GCA_020726425.1 Fibrobacter succinogenes
GTCGAAGGCCTGTGATAATGCCAATATTCCAGCACAGGTCGAAGGCCTGTGATAATGCCAATATTCCAGCACAGGTCGAAGGCCTGTGATAATGCCAATATTCCAGCACAGGTCGAAGGCCTGTGATAATGCCAATATTCCAGCACAGGTCGAAGGCCTGTGATAAACGCATAAATCAGTAAGGAGAATTCCACCAATGTCACAACGATTTGAAGATTTGAGAATTTGGCAATTTGCACGAAAAAGTACGGCAGAAATCTATAGGGTTTCATCTGAAGGTACTTGGTCAAAAGATTTTGGACTCCGCGATCAGATCCGCGGAGCCTCCGTTTCTGTAATGGCAAATATTGCAGAAGGGTATGAACGTCGAACCGATCGTGAATTTTTGCGGTTTCTCGATATCGCCAAAGCCTCTGCCGGTGAAGTCCGTTCCCATCTCTATGTTGCCCTAGACGTTGGATACATCACCATTGAAACATTCGACTATTTCAAAGATCTCTTTCTTCGACTAATCGGAATGATTACTGCATTTATTACCTCTGTTTCCTCCAATTCAAACTCTCTATCAGAAGAACGAGCCGACTATTTCGTCGAGGATTATTCTTCCCCTGAATCCCTGAATCCCTTTTTTCCTGAATCAGAGTCTCCCCAATGACCCTCATCTGCAACTCCTGCCCCAATGGCTGTGAACTCACGCTTACCGCTTCACCCAAAGGAACAGTGGTGGAAGGAAATTTCTGTCCCAAGGGAATCGCTTACGCAGTCAAACACACCACGGGATTTCCGGCACCATTTCGACAAAAACAAAATGCAATTTCTCTGGACGAAGCAAATCGCGTGCTCACTCACTGGAATCTCGTCGCCACGGCGATTCGCGGATCATCGCTAATCCAAGGAAGTCCCGAACGGTCACTTCGCCGAACCGTCATATCCACCGACTCGGGATCGTATATTCTCGAACAGATCGATCCGAACAAAGCGGCATTCCGCGAAACAGTGGCAAATCTTCTCGCTTCTCTTTCCTCTAACGTCCCCGTAATCCCCTACTCCTTTGCTGCAGATACCAAAGCCGTTCAGAAAGAAGCTGATTCATTCTGGATGGTTCACCCCTTTGTTTT
>DYSA01000132.1 GCA_020726425.1 Fibrobacter succinogenes
TTGATTTTTGTTTCACCAACCTCGTCTTGTTTCAATCTGAAACACACCTTCGTTCAATCCTGAAACAACAATTGGTTACGACGAAGAAAAATCACCTAAAACGGATATTGGCACGATGAATGCACATTGTTTGGCATGAATCGAATTAAACTAGTTCAACTATAAACAAAGGATAGTGCAATGGCTATTAAACCACTCGGTGAACGTGTTCTTCTGAAACCAATCGAAGGTGTTGAAAAAACTGCTAGCGGACTTTATATCCCTGACAATGCAAAAGAAAAACCTTCCGAAGCTGAAGTTGTTGGTGTTGGAAGCAAAGTTGAATCACTGAAAGAGGGCGACAAAGTTCTCTATGGTAAATATTCCGGTACCGAAATCACTCACGGCGGGGACAAGTTCCTCATCATGAAAGAAGAAGATGTTCTTGCGGTAATCGCATAAACGATTCAACGACGCATCGATTCAAAGATGCAACGACAAACAGTTATTCTCGTTCCAAGGCTCCTGCCTTGGAATGCAGATGTGAGGCTCAGCCTCAGTTGAAACGAGGCGGAGCCTCGGGACGGCATTCCCAGCGAGGACGCTGGGAACGAGTTGAAACGACGAACTGGTTAAACGATTAAACGATTAAACGATTAAACGAAAATTTGGAGATTTTTAAATATGGCAGCTAAACAGGTAGTTTTTAATGCAGAATCACGGGACAAACTTCTTGCGGGCGTAGACATTCTTGCAAATGCGGTAAAAGTTACTCTTGGGCCAAAAGGTCGCAATGTTGTTCTTCAGAAAAGTTTCGGTGCTCCAACAGTAACCAAAGACGGTGTATCTGTTGCAAAAGAGATCGAACTTGAAGATGCATTCGAAAACATGGGTGCTCAGCTTATTAAAGAAGTTGCATCAAAAACTTCAGACAACGCCGGTGACGGTACAACAACTGCGACAGTTCTTGCTCAGTCAATCGCTCGCGTTGGTCTTAAGAACGTAACTGCCGGTGCAAATCCAATGGATCTGAAACGCGGAATCGATAAAGGTGTAAAAGCGATTATCGCTGAACTTCAGAATATCGCAAAACCTGTTTCAACCAAAAAAGAAGTTGCTCAGGTTGGCGCAATCTCTGCAAATAACGACATGGAAATCGGCGAACTTCTCGCTGAAGCTATGGATAAAGTGGGCAACGACGGTGTGATCACTGTTGAAGAGTCAAAATCAATGGAGACATTCCTCAATGTAGTTGAAGGAATGCAGTTTGATCGCGGATATTTGTCACCATATTTCGTTACCGACAACGATGCTATGGAAGCAAATCTCGACAACGCGTTCATTTTGATCTACGACAAAAAGATCTCCACAATGAAAGATCTTCTCCCGATTCTCGAAAAAGTAATGCAGAGTGGTCGTCCACTTTTGATCATTGCTGAAGATGTAGACGGTGAAGCTCTTGCGACTCTCGTGGTGAACAAACTTCGCGGAACAATCAAGGTTGCAGCAGTGAAAGCTCCTGGTTTCGGCGATCGTCGCAAAGCAATGCTCGAAGATATCGCAACTCTTACTGGTGGTACGGTTGTTTCTGAAGAGCTTGGATACAAACTCGACAACACAACTATGGATATGCTCGGAACGGCGAAACGCGTAAGTATCGTAAAAGAGAATACCACAATTATCGAAGGTAACGGTGCAACTGATCTTATTCAGGCTCGCGTTAAACAGATTCGCAATCAGATCGAAGAAACAACTTCGGACTACGATCGCGAAAAACTTCAGGAACGTCTCGCGAAACTCGCGGGCGGTGTAGCGGTAATCAATATCGGTGCTGCAACTGAAACAGAAATGAAAGAGAAAAAAGCGCGCGTTGAAGATGCTCTTCACGCAACTCGCGCTGCGGTTCAGGAAGGTATTGTTCCTGGTGGTGGTGTTGCTCTTATCCGTGCGGTAAAAGCTCTCGATTCAGTTGAAACTGAGAACGAAGATCAGAAAATCGGTATCGAAATTCTTCGCCGTGCGGTTGAAGAACCACTTCGCCATATCGTTTCAAACGCAGGCCTCGAAGCATCTGTAGTTGTAAACGAAGTGAAAAAAGGAACTGGCGCATTCGGATACAATGCGTATTCAGACAAGTACGAAGATCTTATCGAAGCTGGTGTAATCGACCCCGTGAAAGTAACTCGTACCGCTCTTGAAAACGCAGCGTCGATTTCAGGTCTGATCCTTACCACCGAATGTCTTATTGCTGACATCCCATCAAAAGATGATGGTGCTGGAATGGGTGGCATGGGTGGAATGGGCGGCATGGGCGGAATGATGTAATCCGTTTCGGTCGATTTTTACGATCCTAAATAACGTAGAGACGTTGCATGCAACGTCTCTACAACAAACAGAAATTTTCCCTTTCAGAAAGGTCAGTATGAATCCTCTGAACTTTCTCAAATGGAAAGAAACTTTTTCAGGAATGATTAAACTCATGAGCAAGAAAAAAGAAACAGAGAACGTTGATCTCAACGAAGAAATTCTCGAAACCACTGAAGAAACAACCACTGATGAATCTGTAGAAGGATCTTCGGAAGAGGCAATTGAAGTTGATGCTGAACCGGTGGCAGAACCGGAAGAGGAGATCGATCCGATCGCTGAAGCAGAAGCAAAAGTGAAAGATGCAAATGACAAATATCTTCGCCTTATGGCTGAGTTCGATAATTTCAAAAAGAGAACTGCTGCGGAGTACGGAAAACTGATCGAAGGGGCAAACAAAAACCTCATGAACGATCTGATCACCGTTCGCGAATCTTTTGAACGGGCACTCAACAGTGACAAAGAGAATCACGATGCAGAAGCGTTTCTCGAAGGCATGAAAATGATTTTCAGAAACCTCGACGACAATCTGACCAAACATGGGTTGCAGATTTTCGGCGAAGTGGGCGATGCGTTTAGTCCGGCGCTTCACGATGCGATGATGAAACAGCCAAGTGCGGAGATTCCGGAAGATCATATCGTAACGATCTTCGAAAAAGGGTACAAACTGAAAGACCAGATCGTTCGCCATGCAAAAGTGGTTGTGTCGGCTGGGGAATAAGAAATATGAGATCTCGTTCCAAGGCTCCTGCCTTGGAATGCCGGATCCGACGGCTCAGCCGTCAAATTGAGGCGGAGCCTCACAAAATTGCATTCCCAGCGAGGACGCTGGGAACGAGAATCATTTGAAAACGAATCGTAGGGGTGCCCCTTGTGGGTACCCGATTTAATAGAAAACAAATTACAAGGAGATAGAAAATGGGAAAAATTATTGGTATCGACCTCGGTACAACAAACTCATGTGTAGCAGTAATGGAAGGCGGAAAGCCTGTTGTAATCGCTAACGCAGAAGGCGTTCGCACAACTCCATCAGTTGTTGGTTTCGCGAAAAATGGCGAACGTCTTGTCGGAGATATCGCTCGCCGTCAGGCTGTAACCAACCCTGAAAACACAATCTATTCGATCAAACGTTTCATGGGACGTCGCCACTCTGAAGTTGCTGGTGAAGAGAAAATGGTTCCTTACCACATTTCTGGTGGTGCGGAAGAGCTCGTAAAAGTAGACGTTGCTGGTCAGCACTTTACTCCACCTGAAATTTCTGCAATGATCCTTCAGAACATGAAAGCTGCTGCTGAAGCGTATCTTGGTCATGAAGTAACTGAAGCTGTTGTTACAGTTCCTGCGTATTTCAACGATGCACAGCGTCAGGCGACAAAAGATGCGGGTAAAATTGCTGGTCTTGAAGTAAAACGTATCGTAAATGAACCAACAGCGGCGGCTCTTGCATACGGTCTCGACAAGAAAAAGAATGAAACTATCGCCGTATTTGACCTCGGTGGTGGAACATTTGATATCTCGATTCTCGAAATCGGTGATGGTGTATTCGAAGTGAAATCGACCAACGGTGACACGCACCTCGGTGGAGATGACTTTGATGATGTTCTTATCAGTTTCCTTGCCGATGAGTTCCTCAAAGAAAACACTGTGGATCTTCGCAAAGATAAAATGGCTCTTCAGCGTCTCAAAGAAGCTGCAGAAAAAGCGAAAAAAGAACTTTCATCTGCGGCTTCAACAAACGTGAACCTTCCGTTCATTACTGCTGATGCAACTGGTCCAAAACACCTTGATGTAACAATCAGCCGTGCAAAATTCGATTCGCTTACAGAACATCTGGTGACTCGTTCTATCGAACCATGTCGCAAAGCTCTTGCTGATGCAGGAATCTCGATTGGCGATATCGACGAAGTTATTCTCGTTGGTGGATCGACTCGTATCCCTGCGGTTCAGGAAAAAGTAAAAGAGTTTTTCAACAAAGAACCGAACCGTTCAATCAACCCAGACGAAGTTGTTGCTCTTGGAGCTGCGGTTCAGGGTGCGGTTCTTGCAGGAGACGACTCGGTATCTGACGTTCTTCTTCTCGACGTTACCCCACTTTCTCTTGGTATTGAAACCATGGGCGGCGTAATGACGAAATTGATCGAACGCAACACCACGATTCCAACCAAAAAATCGCAGGTGTTCTCGACTGCTTCAGACAATCAGCCTGCGGTAACGATTATGGTATTCCAGGGTGAACGTTCAATGGCTGCGGACAACCGTCTTCTTGGAAAGTTCGATCTTACCGATATTCCTGCGGCACCTCGCGGTGTTCCTCAGATCGAAGTAACATTCGACTTGGACAATGACGGTATCCTTAAAGTATCTGCAAAAGATAAAGGAACGGGCAAAGAGCAGAACATCAAAATCGAAGCATCTTCGGGTATGACTGAAGCAGACATCGAAAAAATGGTTAAAGACGCAGAAGCAAATGCTGAAGCGGACAAAAAACGCAAAGAAGATGTTGAAACGAAAAACCAAGCTGAACAGATGTATCATCAAGTCGAAAAAATGTTGAAAGACAATGGCGACAAAATCAGCGAAGAAGATAAAGCCGCAGTTGAAGCAGCTCTTGCAGAACTCAAAACTGCAAACGAAAGTGGCAATGTTGATGCAATTAAAGCAGCAATGACCAAAGTGGAAACAGCTTCGCACAAACTTGCCGAAGCAATGTACGCTCAGGGTGGTGCTGAAGGCGCGGCTGGTGCAGCGGGAGCTCAAGCTGGCCCACAGCAGACAACCAGTGGTGAAGCGGCAGGGAAATCGGATCAGGGTGCTGGCGCTGAAGAAGCTGATTTCGAAGTTGTAGACTAAGAGTGTAATAATCATGGTGGAATCTAACCGTTCCATCATGGTATTTTCCGTAGGGGCACGGCGCGCCGTGCCCCTACAATTGTTAAATGAGTATTATCTAATCCAGTTCCTAAAATCGAATACGATTAGAGAATACTAAAATATCCCGACAGATTAATTTCTGTTATAAAGAGGAATAAAAATGGCTAAAAGAGATTACTACGAAGTGCTGGGACTCGCAAAAGGTGCTTCAGAAGATGAAATTAAAAAAGCATATCGCAAACTGGCGGTGAAATATCACCCTGACAAAAATCCAGATGATGATTCTGCGGCGGAAAAGTTTCGCGAATGTACCGAAGCGTATGAAATCCTGAAAGATGCTAAAAAACGTCAGCAGTATGACCAGTTTGGTCACGCGGCGTTTGATCAGGGCGGTGGTTTTGGTGGCGGTGGATTCGGAGGTGGCGGATTTGGCGGATTTGATCTCAATGATGCACTTCGTTCGTTCATGGGTGACTTCGGCGGAGACTCGTTCTTTGGCGATATCTTTGGAACCGGTCGCCGTCGTGGTGGCGGACGTAGTCAAGGGACTCCGGGAAGTAATCTTCAAATTAAACTCCCGCTTACCTATCAGGAAATCCATGACGGTTGTAAGAAAACTCTGAAAGTTCGTCATAAAGCGACTTGTGGAACCTGTAGTGGAACTGGTTCGAAGTCTGGGAAACCAGAAAACTGTTCACACTGTGGCGGTTCTGGTCGCGTTCGCAAAGTGGCGAACTCGATTTTCGGTCAGGTTATGCAGGAAGCGGTTTGTCCAGCCTGTCAAGGCGAAGGGCGTATGGTAAAAGATCCTTGTTCTGATTGTGGCGGTTCAGGCCGTACGATCGCTCAGGATACCGTAACTGTTGAAATCCCTGCGGGAGTAGCTGAAGGAAATTACATCACCGTTCAAGGCAAGGGTGATGCGGGACTTCACGGTGGTCCATCGGGAGATCTTCTCGTGGTTATCTCTGAAATCGAACACGAAATCTTTGAGCGCCACGGTATTGATGTTGTTACAGAAATGGAGATTACCTTCTCTGAAGCTGCACTTGGGTGTGAAAAAACAATTGAAACATTCTCTGGTAAGATTAAACTCAAAGTAAATGCTGGAACACAGTCCGGAAAAGTCCTCAAGGTTGGTGGAAAAGGATTCCCCGTTCTCAACCACGCGGGACACAAAGGTGATCTTCTCATTAAGGTTCAAGTAGTAACGCCACTGAAATTGAGTAAAGACGAACGTTCACTCTTTGAAAAATTAGGTGAATTGGAAGAGAAACCTAAGAATCTCTTTGAAAAAATGAAAAGTATGTTTAGCTAAACAGACCTTTCGATAGAACAAAAGGCCATCTCAGATTTCTGAGGTGGCCTTTTTGTATTCA
>DYSA01000133.1 GCA_020726425.1 Fibrobacter succinogenes
TCACTGAGCCGTGTGATTTTGTCACTGAGCCGTGGGATTTTGTCACTGAGCCGTGTGATTTTGTCACTGAGCCGTGTGATTTTGTCACTGAGCCGTGTGATTTTGTCTTTTTGCAATTCCGAGAATTGGTAGGGGAGTCACGGAGTAGCAACTCCCCAATTTTTTATTCTAAGAAACTTTCAGGACTGGTGTTGTTTGTTCGCAAGCTCCCTTTGTTCTGATAGTATTCACTCTTGTAATCATCGAGCTTCTCTGGATCTTTGCGGAAAATGTGTTGCCCGAATTCGCGAATCTCCGCAGTTGCTTCATTGAGATAGGTGTAGGCTTGGTACATGAAAATCTTGTGCTCTTCTATGAGTACTGGAGACATTTCAGCTTTTGAAAGTAGTTTTGAAATAATGCCCCGTGTTTGAATACAGGCGGTTTCCAGTGCAAAATCAAATCCATTCTCTTCGAGCACTCCGCGATAGTTGTTGATCAATTCTGGAATATCGGAGAAGTCACACACCGTATCGCGAAACCCTTTACCTTCGGCAATCTTGTCGATATACGCAAGAACAGTGGGAAATTTCCGTGCGGCAAAGCGCATCTCTTCGATAGTTTCCCATTTCAAATTGTTGAACGTTTTTTCGTTCGCTTCCCATTGAATCCGCGCATCGGTCTTTTCAAAGAGTGTTGCGTAGTAGACAGCCGCTGCTTTGTCGTACAGTGAAATCCGTTCGCCATAGCCATCCACAATTGATTGATCCATCATTCGGGCGACAAACTTCGCTTTATCGCGCTGAAATGCCAATTCCAACATCCGACTTTCCGCTAAGATATCTTCGCGGGCCATTCGCGGTGTCTGTATGGCGTTCGCCGAGATCGCTCGAACAACCTGTTCCATAGTAACTTGACTCATCGAGTCTCCTTCTCGTGATGACAGGCACAGGCAAAACGGAGTGTTTTGATTCTGTGCGGTGTCGTTTCTTGATAGTCCAAAGAGAAAAAATAAAACCGTGATTTTCCAAAAAATCTGGTTAAAATAGCGTATAGAAAAGAAATTGAGTGGATTCAGAAAAGTGCTGCTACTCAGATCTTACAATCAATCAAATTGGCATAGACTCTCGTTACCGGTTTCCAGTGTGCATGAATCGTGTATTGTTGTACCCCTTCGGGGAAATACGGATTTTGCGATCACCGTACCGGTGGCGGTACCACCGGCTGATATCTCTAACCCTTCGGGTAGAATCTAATCTGAAATAATGTGTTGGATTGATTCCCGAAGGGAAAAACATATCAGCCGTGGGTGAGACCCACGGAAATGCGAAAAAAGATTCAGCTTCCCTGAAGGGGTAAAACAGGGTAACCGAACTTCGCCCTCGTTCCAAGCTTCCTGAGACTGTGCAAGAATTGCAAATTTGGTGTAGGGGTAGACTAATGTGTCTACTCTGAATAGCTGTATGTGGTTGATTTCCTTGGAATGCTGGGCGGACACGTTGGTCCGCACCCTACGGAAAATCCGAGGCTCATGCCTCACGTCACGACTTTGAGGCTGGAGCCTCAGGATGTGCGTAACAGGTCTGGAAACTTGTTACGAGTAGGGATGCCAAATTCATTTCGAGAAAGCACCTGAGTAGCAACCAGAAAAGCTCTCGTTGTAAATATCTCTTTTCAGAATAGATCATCTATGGTATGATTGCGAAGAAGTAGAGGAGGGGACATGGAAAGTTCTGATATTGAGTCACTTATCGGGGGAATATCGATTTTTGGTGGCGTGGATCGTGAGTATATTGATCGCATCGTTCCTCGCTGTGAAGTGATTCACAAGAGCGAAGGAGAGCAATTGTATCATGAAAATGAAGCGGCTTCGGAGATCTTTATAATCCTCAAGGGGAAAATAAAGCTGGTGAACAACTTTGACGTTGATCCCTATGAATTGATAGAGCTTCACTCGGGGAATACACTGGGGGAGACGTCGGTGATCGCCATTGAACCGCATGGATCCACGGCAGTTGTCACTGAAGACGCGGAGTTGTTGGTGCTTTCACGAGAAAATCTGAAACGGATTCACGAAGAGGATCCGGAGGTGTTTACGGTGTTGATACTCAATATCGCCCGAGAACTGGCGCGACGTCTTCATTCAAACCGCAAAACACTGACCGATATCCGCCGGCTGATTCAGCACTAATCCTTTGAATCTCCGATTGTTCCGGAGATTCCCACAGAGATTTTTCCATCCACAGGATCAACTGCCGGTGTGATTTGGAACCGACGTTCAAATCCGTGGAGATGTGCATCAACCGCCGCATCGGCAAGTCCGTAGAGATAGAAAATCACCCCATACCACATGAACATTGTGCGCGAACGCCGTGCCGCATCGGCTTTGCCGCTCCACTCTTGCCGCGTTCCGTAATTTGCTAAACGAAGATACGCAGAATCGGGCAGTGCGGAGAGTTCGTTGTCAATTTCTTCAGCATGGTTCATAACTCTCTGAAAATTAATCGCCGAGAACATACAGCCGAGCTGTACTGTGGAGAACATTGCCCCTTTGTAAAATTGCCCATTGTAAAACTGCCCTGCTCCGGTAAAGGGAATTGCAGAGAGCCACGCCGCCCGTTTCGGCGTTGGGTTTTCAACTCCATTAAACCGATTTGAACAGCCAGCAGCATCGACGAGATTCCACGCATAGATTCCCGCAAACCATCCCGACCAGTTGATCCAGTCGATCCGTTGTTTTTCGGTTTCAAACTGGGCCCGCTTTTTTTCGTGAAGCGCGGTAATGAGAATCGTTGAGTCGGCGTTGGTAACAGGATTCAGTGCAAAAAGTGAATCGTAGCGGTTGGTCGCGGCATTCAAACCATTGAAAGATTGATGGTACCAGTTCCAGCGCATGTACGATTGTGTCCCCATGAGTAACTCCATGCCGAGGAATATCGATCCTCGGGTGATGTGATGGGTGAAGAGTTGGCCACCTCCGGGAATAATCGAGAGCGAGGTTGTCACGGCGGGGTTGTAGAGTTTCACTGTGTCGCCGGATTCAAATTGATCTGCGAGGCGATCAAATTGACTCGCCGTGGTGAGTGTAACCAAAAACAAAAAGAGAGCAAGGGTTTTCATTCGTTATGCCAATCCACGGGATCGTGTCCCAGTTCAATAAGTGCTTCGTTAATTTTGGTAAAGGGGCGACTTCCGAAAAAGCCCCGGTGAGCGGAGAGCGGTGAAGGGTGAGCGGAGAGAATCACCCGATGGCGCAATTCATCGATAAGGGGGCGTTTTTTCTCGGCAAATTTCCCCCAGAGAAGAAAGACCGTTTTGGGGGAAGTGGCAGAAATCCAGCGAATGACTCCATCGGTGAACTGTTCCCACCCAATTTTGCTGTGCGAACCGGCGCAATTCGATTCTACGGTGAGCATACTGTTTAAGAGGAGAACACCTTGTTCAGACCACCGCGAAAGATCACCCGATTTCGATTGCTCGATCGCGAGATCCGATTCCCGTTCTTTGAAAATATTCCTCAGTGATGGCGGAAGTTTTGTTCCCTCTGGAACCGAAAATGCCAGTCCCATCGCTTCGCCTTCGCCGTGATACGGATCCTGCCCGATGATCACGGTTTTCACCTGAGTTGCATTTCGCTGAAAGGCTCGGAAAATCAAATCCTTGGGCGGGAAAACCGTGCGATCAGCGGGGAGACTACTCAACGCCGTATCAACCTGCTGAATCTCTGTGGCCAGAGAATCGAAGCATGGTTTCCACGAATCGTGGTAGTTTTCAATGAGATAGTTCATTTATGCAAAGACCTTATTCATTACCGAAATAACCTGTTCTTTGGTCACCGCCGAAGAGACGATGGATTCACCGATGGTTGTGGGAACCACGAATCGCAGTTTTCCCGCTTCGGTTTTTTTGTCCGAGAACATGTAAGAAAAGAGCGATTCCACGGTCGGTTTTGAGGGAAGTTCGGGGTAGATTATTTTCGAAGCAGCTCGATCGTAGCGCGCTTTCAGATCTGTGGGAATAAAGCCCGCTTCGAATCCGAGATCAATAGCGCAGCGAATCCCCCAGAAGATTCCTTCGCCGTGAAGAATCCCAGAGTAGTTGTACATTTTTTCAAGGGCGTGACCGAAAGTGTGGCCAAAGTTCAGAAGCGCACGTCGGCCTGTTTCCCGTTCGTCTTCAGCGACCACGTCGGCCTTGATCTGAATCGATCGGCGTACCACTTCGCGCACCGCATCTCTATCGCGGGCCAACACATCCTGAAACTGTTCTTCCACAAAGGCGAACATCGATTCGCCGCCGATAAATCCGTACTTGAGTACTTCGCCACACCCGGCCACAAACTCCCGTTCAGGAAGTGTGTCGAGGAAACGAGTTTCGATCCATACAAAAATCGGCTGGTAGAACGCACCGATGAGATTTTTCCCCATGGCGTGATTTACCGCGGTTTTCCCGCCGACGCTAGAATCGACCATGGCTAAAAGAGTGGTGGGAACTTGGACAAATCGCACGCCGCGAAGGAACAACGATGCGGCGAATCCGGTCATATCGCCGATCACGCCACCGCCAAAGGCAATCACCACCGTTTTTCGATCCAGTTTTGCTTCGAGAAGAGAATCGAGAACGGACATGACCGTTTCCATGTTTTTGTACTGTTCACCATCGGGAACGACAACACTCTGAAGACCGGTGATTTCACTCTCCCAGCGGGAAAGTTCTTCGGCGTACAGTTCTGCCATGGTGTCGTTCGTGACCACCACGAAAGATGTTCCGCCAGTCGCTTTGAGAAGATCGACGAATGAGTTTTGTTCATCGATATAGACGGGGTAGCTGCGTTCGCCGAGTTCTACAGATACTATCATTTTGTTGCCTCATAATCGGTTATGGATAAAATGTCTGGGAAATCGGCGCGTTGCCGTTTCCAGCGCTGATGCATCCAGACCCATTGGTCTGGGCATTTTTCAATCTGCGCGGCGATAAAGTCGTTGAATTGCTGTGCCAGGATCAATCGTTTTTCATCGTTCGATTCCACATCGGGGATCGCAATCGGGCCTTCGATATGGAACTGGTAGGTGAAATCTTTTTGCCGTTCCAAGTGGAAGAAAAAAAGTGGTACGCCGTATCGAATTGCAATTCGGATTGGTCCCGATGGCGTAAATGCCAGGTGGCCGAGGAATTTCGCGAAAACGCCATCGCTGGTCGCGTCTTGGTCGATGAGAGATACAAAAATTCGTCCCTCTTTGAGTTCTTTGATGAGTCTTCGGCTTGCGCCATTTCTCGTGAGATAGAGAATGCCGTTTCGAGTGCGCAGTTTTTCAACTTCTCGATCGATTCCCTTGTCAAAGAGTTCTGCGCCGATCACCACTACCGGTCGTCCATCCATGGCAAAAAGATGTGATTGCAGTTCGAAACAGCTGAAATGTCCGCCCGCAACCACGGCTCCGGATTTAGTTACATCCAGTGCTTTGTGAACTGCGGTGAGATCTGTTTTCACAATCTTTTTAAACTCTGCTTCGGAAAGCGACGGAACCTTTATTGCATCGCAGGCAGTGAGTCCGAGATTGACGAACACCCGGCGACAGATTTTTTTCTTTTCTGCCAGAGTTTTGCGATCACCAAAGACGTGGTCAAGATTTTTCATGATTTCACGGCGAGTGGGGACGAGAACAACTCCCATGATCATACCCATTAACGCGGATATCGGGAGCATAATTGAACGGGGAGTAATCTGGACAACGGTAAGAAAACTTTTCGCAAGGATGTACGCCAGTGCATGTCGTGTACGGCGGAATGGTCCGGCCATGGAATCTCCTTTGTTAGTCTCATTGATCGCCGAAAAATAAGTTCTCCACCTTCGGAAATGGGCGGTGAGGGAAACTATTTTACCGCCGAAAAGAGGTCACTATGTTTTTTCTTCCCGCTATGAACAATCCCGCGTATAATGATTGCTATTTTTCGTATGATGATGGACTTGCAGAATCACTCTACGTGTTTATTGACGGCAATAATCTGGTGGAACGGTTTTCTTCTACCTCATCGCTTACCATTGGGGAAACAGGCTTTGGCACCGGCTTGAATCTTATTGCACTGGTTCGAGCAATTCGCGATGCAGGAATAGCCGATCGCACGATTCGATTTCTCAGCGTGGAAAAGTACGTTCTTTCGGTGGAGCGGATTCGAGAACTGACCGAACGGTTTGCCGATTCGCTCAATCCGGAAATGGAACAGTTTCTTTCTGCATGGGGTGCGCTTTTCCCCAACCTTCGCGAAGGGTGGAATCATTTTGAGTTTCAGGTGGAATCAATTTTCATTCAATGTGAACTCTTTTTTGGTGATGTTGTTCCCTTTCTCGAATCATTTCCTCTTGTTGCTGATGCGTGGTTTCTCGATGGTCACAGCCCGGACAAAAATCCGGATATGTGGAATGAGACAGTACTTGGGTTGATCGGGAAAAACAGTGGCATTGGTACTACCATTGCAACATTTTCTGCCGCAGGAATTGTTAAAGAGGGGCTTCGTAAAGGGGGATTTTACATTCGCCGGCGAAAAGGGTTTGGCGGGAAACGGCACATGAGTCAAGGGTGGTTTGGCATGGAAGAATCAGAACTGATAGCAA
>DYSA01000742.1 GCA_020726425.1 Fibrobacter succinogenes
AAAATTTATTCTTACTGAAGTCCAGTCGTTACATGAACAATAGAAACGTGATGCTTAAACTATTCGCTTGCTCACAGAGAAGGTTGACCTTCTTCTCAAGCAGATCGAACTTTTGACCCACAAAAAGAACAGCAAAAACTCATCTCTTCCTCCTTCTACAGATTTAACTAGAAAACCGAAAAGCCTTCGCGAGAAAAGCACACGGCTAACCGGTGGTCAGCTTGGCCATACTGGGCATACACTTACTGTAACAACTCCCATCACCAGAATAGCCGAGCTGAAAAGTAGCTTTTGTTCAAAATGTGGATCGCCACTTTCCGGTGAACCGTTCACTCTTAACGCCACTCGAAAAGTAATCGATTTTACACCACCTCCTCCAATTCATCATGAATTCCAACAGTATTCATGTAATTGCCCTAAATGTAAACACGTTCAGGCTGCCGATTTACCAGAAGGTGTTTCCGCACCCATTCAGTATGGCGATAATGTGCATGCACTTGTTTCGTATCATTCAGTGTACCAAGCGACACCGTATCAACGACTTGCCAAGATGCTTTCCGATGTTTATAGCATTCCTCTGTCACAGGGCACGATTTTCAACATTCTAAATCGCAGTGCTGAACGGGCAATGGTTGTTTATTCTCGGATTAAAGATAATGTCGGCAACTCGCGAGTAATCGGTTCCGACGAAACGGGAATCGATGTAAACGGTGCAAAATGGTGGATCTGGATTTGGCAAACCGTGACAGACACCTTGATTGTGGCATCGCAAAACCGTGGGTACAGGACTATTCATGAACAGTGGGAGAATGGATTGCTGAATGCGGTTCTAGTATCTGATCGATGGGTAGCACAATTGAAAACAGCCGCATTTAATCACCAAATTTGTCTGACTCATCTACTTCGCGACATCATTTTTGTTGAAGAGATTGAGGAAACTGATTTCATTAATGAGCTTAAAACCTTGATCCTTGATGTGTTTCTATTCAAAAGAGAAATGATCGAATCGCCGCCGGATGGTAGTGACGATACGGCATGTTTCTAAGATCGATTGAACAAAATTTGGCTCTTCTCACAATTTTGGGGATTGACAACGAGGGGACAAATCTAAACCAC
>DYSA01000743.1 GCA_020726425.1 Fibrobacter succinogenes
GGATTTTAATCCGTGGAAACATGGTCGGATCAAATAAGCGCTACAGCATTGGCCTCAGGCCGGCATTCCCAGCGTGGACGCTGGGAACGAGTGCTGAAGCGAGTTTTTGTCCCCCACTAACACCTGAGTAGTTACAAAAATAGTATTAGCGGATAAATTTCAATTATTTCGGCATAAAGAGAGGGCTGTGTGAGAAAAATGAGCCGTTCACCTTATACTTCCTCATGAGAATTAGGTTTTTCTGACCATCGCTGCTTAGAAATGACTTTGTAGTAACCACTTTTGTACTGCTCTCTCTTCTTGGGATCGTGCCGAAATGCATAGAGACCGGCGTTGCGAATCTCTTGTAACGCGATCATCATATAGGTAAACGCCTGTTTTTCATACGTCGCCATTTCCTGAACGTAGATTGGGTTCATCCTCATTGTACTGCACAGGTGGGAGAGATATTCGTAGCGGCGAGCGCACTCTGTTTCAATGTCAAAATCAAAATTTATCGCCCGAAGTTCTTCGCGATATTGACCGATCAACGCACCGAGAACCGTAAAATCTAAACAACGGTCAAAATGGCCATACCCTTTTATCGCCGAAGTAACCCGCGCCACCGATTCAGCATTTGCGCGAACCGCATAGGCTATCGTTTCTAGCAGTTCATCTCGAAATAGTCGTTGCTTCGGCATAGTGTTTTTCCATTCAATACGCGCAGGATGTTTTACCTTTTTAGACAAAAGCGCTCGATTCGATGCGTGAGTCCAGATTGAAACTCGCTGTTCAAACGATTCAAGCAGTTGCGGGTCAATTGCCGTAGCGGCAAGTTCGGTTCGATCCCGCACAACCAACTCTACCACCTGTAACGCTTCGGCGATCTGGTCTTTCTGCGATAAACGGCGGCGTATCCAGTTCGATTGATCAATAGAAGAAATTACCGTTTCCATCTCTTGTTGGTTCATACATACTCCTTTGGTTCTGTTTACAATACGGGATTATTCAAGTAAGATATGTTATTCACAACGAAACAACGAAACAACGAAACGCTCTTGCGTTTAATCATTCAATCGTTGTAACTACTCAGGTGTTAGCGGGGGACAAAAACTCGCTTCAGCACTCGTTCCC
>DYSA01000744.1 GCA_020726425.1 Fibrobacter succinogenes
CATAATTGCATGAGAAACGAGGAATCGCGAAACAGTATCTATTCATGAAAGCGGTGAACGTGGGTGGGTCTTCAAAAATCCCCATGAAAGAGTTGGTTCAGGAGATCAAAAACTCAGGCATCGAATCAGCAACGTCGTTTCTCAACAGTGGAAATCTGATTGTAGATTCGGAACTTTCTCCGGAACTCATTATGTTTCACGTGGATCAATCGATCAAACAGTTCAAGTCCGATGGAACAAGACTCTGGAGTAAATCTGCGGAAGATCTTTCTCGGATTGTTCAGCAGAATCCTTTTACCGACCGGGAGAATCTGGACAAATCAAAACTTCTGGTCTACTTTCTTTCTGAACCAGTGGTCGATTTTTCACCGATTCGTTCAAATCCCAAGGTGACCGAATCATTTGTCGGAATCGAAGATACTCTTTTTGTTTACTACGACCACGGCATTGGAACCTCTTTTTTAACGACGAATTATATCGACAAAGTTCTCGGGATCGCATCGACCGGTAGAAATATGAACACCATCGAAAAACTTCTTACGCAATAGAATTCTAAGACACTTTTGTCTTTATACTATCGGAAAATGTAGTGTATTCTGTAGTTGGCACAGCTGTTGATTAGGTTGAAGAAAGTTTGAAATTATAATCCAACAGGAGATTTACAATGGCAGTAGTTACATTTCAGGGAACCCTATTTACAACCGTTAACGAACTTCCCGCAGTAGGCACTCAGGCACCGGATTTTACCGTTGTTAAAGCAGACCTCTCGGAAGCAAAACTTTCTGACTACAAAGGCAAAAAGTTGATTCTCAATATTTTCCCAAGTATCGACACCGGAACATGTGCGACTTCAGTACGCACGTTCAACAAAGAAGCAGGCGCTCTTGCGAACACAAAAGTTCTTTGTGTTTCAGCTGACCTTCCCTTTGCGGCGGGTCGTTTCTGTGGTGCCGAAGGAATTGAAAATGTTGAAACAGGTTCAACGTTCCGCTCTTCGTTTGGTACAGACTACGGTGTTCAGTTCGCAGCAGGTTCAGTGCTTTCTGGATTCCAGTCTCGTTCCGTTGTTGTGATCGACGAAAATGGTAAAATCCTTTATACCGAACAGGTTGC
>DYSA01000745.1 GCA_020726425.1 Fibrobacter succinogenes
GAATCGGTTCACCTCTGTGATTTCCCTCAGTGGGAAGCGGATCTTGCCGACGAAGACGCGGTGGTTCGTATGGATCTGATCCGTAAAGCCGTGGGTGTGGGGCGTCTCCTTCGTTCGCGTTATACGATCAAGACCCGTCAGCCTCTTGCCGATGCAACGATCATTGTTCGCGATGATCACAAGCGCGCACTGATCGAAGAACTTTCGTATCTGATTACCGACGAACTGAATGTAAAAGAGGTTCGTTTCGAAAAGAACGAAGAGACGGTTCTTCATGTGACTGCAAAAGCGGATTTCAAAAAGCTGGGTAAAGTATACGGCAAAGAGATGAAAGACGCTGCGGCGATTATCGCTCAGTTCACTTCTGAAGACATTCGTGCTCTTGAAAATGGCGAGACTCGTGAAATCATGGGCAACGCGGTGAAGTTCGATGACATCATTCTCTACCGCGAGAAAAAAGAGGGTGTCGAAGTAGAAACCGATGGCGAAATCACTTTGGCTCTGAACACGGAGATCACCAAGTCGCTTCTGGCCGAAGGATACGCCCGTGAATTTGTGAACCGTATCCAGACGCACCGCAAAGAGTCTGACTACGCGGTTTCAGATCGAATCGCTCTCGAAGTGTTCTGTGGCATGGAACTGCGCGATGCTCTTGGTGAGTTCGAAGAGCTGATCAAATCGCAGACGCTCACCACGTCACTTCTCTGGGATGCCCAAATCCCCGATCCCGTGAAAACGAATGTGGACAAGTTCGAGGTTCATTTTACGAGTGTGAAGGCGTAATCTGTAGGGATGCCCCTTGTGGGTATCCTGCATTCAATGGACTGATTTTGTAGGGACACTTCTTCGGGGGTGTCCTTTCCTTTATTAGTGATTTTTAGATGAGGTTAAAGTGAAAGTTGCCGTTATTTGCGGGGCTAAGGATTGTTTTTTCACTCCTGTGTAAGAATTCGGATTAATGGGAAATGGAAACTCATTTGGAAAGTATTGTATAGGTGCTGTTTGTCACTCATTGTAAGGGTGTTTGTGCATAATAATTGTAGATTTTAATTTGTGATATGTGTATATTGTGATTGTGTGTGATGATGAGGTATCAGGAGAACGCAATGTTCT
>DYSA01000746.1 GCA_020726425.1 Fibrobacter succinogenes
TGCCCAGAATGCAACGGATCCGGTGTCGTCTACACCGAACGCTATGAAGACGGAGAAGATGTTGAACGTGTAGCAATTACCTGCCCGTCCTGCGAAGGTTCGGGCAAGATAGAGGAGTAACGATGTTAAATATGTTAAAGAAGGCCAAAGAAGCCGCAATCAGAGCCACTAAAGAAACTGCAATCGCTGTTGCAGCAGAACCTTTGGTAAAGGTTATCGGAAATAAGTATCTCAAAGGTATCGGTGAAATCGAATCTTTCAAACTCGATACGGCCAACAAAAAAATCGAAGCAACTGTACAACTTGAAGGTGAAGTTGGTTGCCATTCCGTAGTGATCGACGAATACAGTATCACTTCGACAGAAGCAGGAACGACATTCAATATCGTCCGTTGTTCTTCGCCTGATCGCCCGTGGCTAAATACGATTGCTGAACGACATATTGCCGGTCTTGAGCTTCCGATTCCAGATAAGTTTGCAAAAGTTGCAGAAGAGTTGGCGCGGTAAGATCGTAAAAAAATGTTCTGTCGATTCGGGCATGGTTACAGGTTCATTTTTCGTTATCTTGTACACTAAGACGTACACTTGGAGCTGAAACCCTACTGGAGTAGTAAGAGTTGCTAGGTCGAACAGTGTCCTCTCCAGATCGGATGATCCGTTTCTCAATTTCAAAGACATCTACAAAGCAGAGGTTTTTTTTAGAGTTCATCCTTGAGTTAATCACCTCGATATGTATGATATGTATGATTTTTAATCTTGTTATAGAAAAAATCAAAACACCTTAAAGAGTGCCTCTCTGTATATTAATCATTCGAGAAAATCATACATATCATACATTAGGAGACGGAGGGACTATGCCATCGATATTACCAAGACCTCAGAGCTGGTCGAATTTCAAAATGAAGCTTCAGGAGTTTGGTAGCGTACCGGAGATGACCACATACCTTAAGCTGTGTATCTCTGAACTTGCAGTCCACAAAGAGCTTAACCAGTTAGAGCCAACAAACGCCCGTTGGTGGTGGCCCGAAGGCCATGGGAGTGCCGACAAAGATTGTCCACAAGGGCGAATTGTGTATGCCCCACATGACAGTAACTTCCATGCATA
>DYSA01000747.1 GCA_020726425.1 Fibrobacter succinogenes
GAACGAGTGCTGAAGCGAGTTTTTGTCCCCCACTAACACCTGAGTAGTTACAAATGATCAAAATGAACTGTTTCGTTTTCCATAGTGTGACTTAAATCTCACAATTAACGCAATTATTTTGTACCAACCCATCTCTTTTTCTCTCCTGCGTGAACTATTTATGATCCAACAATGTTTTTCTATCTATCCTATTTTACAACTACAAAGGAGTTCACTATGAACAACATCCACGATCTTTCACTTTCAAAACTGAATTCGCTTAACCTCCGCACGTTCTGTGGAAAACTGATTGAACTTATCGCGCAGATCACGGCGGCAGACCAATTCCTCGCTCGACAGGTGATGGTTCTGGACAAAGCGTTGAAAGTGGTGGTTGATATAGACAACACCCCGCTTGGTTCCAACGAAACACCAGAGATCAAAGCTACCGATGCGGTGTTTGATAAACTTCTGGTCAACTGTCGCGATGCACTGAATCTCAATGTTGAAATGAACGAACCGGGAACACCAAAACACGACTCATCGAAAGCACTTCTTGCACTATTGAGCAAACGAACCTCGGCACTCTACTATGGCGGATACGCCGCTCAGGGTTCGGAGTTCGAGTCACTTGCGGCAGAACTCTTTTTGCCAGTCAATGATAAATCCCGCAAAGATTCCGAACTTGATCCATTCTTTGAAAAACTCAAAACAACCTACGCCAAACTGAAACAACTGCTCACCGCTCGACTCAGCGAAGGCAATCTTCCCACCACGCTGAAAGATCAAAAGGAAGTACTTCGGTTTAGAGTAAACGCAATTCTCACCCATATCGACACAGAAATCGAAGATAAGGTTCCGGGAGTTTTGGCAGTTCAAACGCCAATCAACGAACTGATCACGGAGATCATGGGTCATCACCGGTCAGCGGAAACCCGAAAAGCGAATGCGGTTGAGGCGAAATAGTCTTCGGTGGGGGCACGGCGTGCCGATTTCATTTGTTTGTGTAGGGGCACGGCGTGCCGATTTCATTTGTTTGTGTAGGGGCACGGCGTGCCGTGCCCGATTAACGTGAATTTTTTTTATACAAAACACGATAAATTATCGCACCCGTTCCAACTCC
>DYSA01000748.1 GCA_020726425.1 Fibrobacter succinogenes
CCAAAAACGTGGCGGTGTACTGGTATATCAAGGTCAAATGATCTTCATCTGTCTGAACCTTGATTCAAAAGGGATTACAGGATTTCATGATTCAAAAATCAGGGAATCAAGGAAATTAGACGAATCACGGTTCGGAGATATTGCGGAATACCGGTGATTGTAGAGACGTTGCATGCAACGTCTCTACGGTTGCCAAATATGTGATCATTGTCCGGACTGAGACGTGAGCATTGCATCTCTACGGATAAACGGGTAATTATTAATCAAAAGGAACAATCATGAAAAAACTGATACCACTTCTGGCAACTCTTGCGCTTGCCGGCTGTACCAAACTTCCCACGGCGGATCTGACCGGCAATCCCAACGAAGGAAACCACGCGCCGAAAGTGACCGCCATGAAAGACAGTGTCGCGTCGGTGAAAGACACGATAACGATCACCGCAACTGCCAGTGACACCGACGGCAACCTGAGCGAAATTCTCTGGTGGTCATTCGATTTCGGGAAAACATGGGCGCACAGTTCTGGACTCAATGGGCTGAAATGGGCATTCGCCGCCGTGGGTAAGGATACACTTCTCGTTCGGTCAACGGACAGTCCCGGACTCTTTTCGGTTCCGGATACGGTGGTGTTCACGGTTAATCTCGATGCTCCAACAGCAAAAGCGGGTGATGACAAAACTGTTGAAGTTGACAGTTCATTTACGCTTGATGGTGATGCTCTGGCGGTGGGAAAATTCACTATTTCAGAATTGGCGTGGAATGTTGGAGAAAACGGAACGTTCCTGCCGTTCGATAAAGGTCTCTATTCCGGAAAAGGTGCTTCGAAAGCGGAAAATCAAAAACCGTACATTCTTCGTGCTACGGACAATCGCGGGATTCAGTCGTTTGATACACTTTACGTGACCACAATTCCCGTGGTTCTGAAATGGGATTCAGAACGGACGTGAAATAATTCGGGCTGGATGTAGAACGACGCAACAAATGCAGGGATGTCCCTTTTTTGTGGCACAGTTTGCGTCTCTACGGGGAACGCCCCAAATACTATAAACCAAAGCAACCGTTGCAAATTGTGCATTCCGGTGAGAACAAAACCCCGAACAT
>DYSA01000134.1 GCA_020726425.1 Fibrobacter succinogenes
CAAGCGAGCAAGCGAGCAAGCGAGCAAGCGATCAAGCGATCAAGCGATCAAGCGATCAAGCGAGCAAGCGAGCAAGCGATCAAGAGAAAATCCCTAATCCCGATTCACAACTGAGAATTTCACTGCCTGTTTATCCGAATCCCACCCTTCAATTTTACAGGTGACAATCCGATTTTTGGCAGCGCGGAATGAGTCATCGGCGAATCGAAGGTAGTTTCCACTAATTCCTGTCAAGGTGCCATCCTTTTCAGTAATTACATCCATTTCAAAATCTTTCAGGGAATCTACAAACGAAATGTGAAGACGATCCAGCGTATCGCGAAGGATTTTTGACCGTGACTCTTTCACCGATTCGGGAATCTGATCCGGTTCATCCGCCGCCGTGGTTCCCGGACGAGGGGAATACTTGAACACATGGCCATAACTAAACCCAAATGCTTCGAGCCGATCAGCGGTCTCACGGAAAATTTCTTCAGTTTCACCGGGCATTCCCACGATAAAATCACCACCGATTGTCAAATCTGGTAAAAGAGGCCGGAACTTATCAAGGCGCGGCAAAAGATTTTCCATTCCCATGGAGACTCGTTTCATGATTTTCAACATCTCCACCGACAACGCCTGAGCACTCACATGGAGATGGCGACAGAGCCGTGGTTCGTCGAGCATGAGCTGGAACAGTTCTTCGGTGCAGTCCATAGGATTCATAGAACTAAGTCGGATTCGGTAGCGATCATCTGCTGCCAGAATTGCCTTGATCAAATCGATAAATTTCAGAGATCCTTCGCGGAACTGACCAATATGTGTTCCCGTGAGAACAATTTCGCGATACCCCGCTTCGGCGGCACGCTCTGCCGTGTCAACGACTTCCGCCAGGGGAACTGACCGCGAAGGGCCACGAAGAGCCGGCACGATACAGTAAGAACAGACGTGGTTGCACCCTTCCTGAAGTTTCACCGAAAACCGAGTACGGTTGGCGATTTCTGGAGATTCAATAACATCCGGTGTAGCGACAGAACTTTCCGCAGTGATCTCTTCGACAAAGATTCCCCCGCCGTTGCCCACCACCAGATCAGGGAGATCTTTTTTCTTTTCGTTGCCGATTACCATGCGAACGCCTTTGATCGCTTGCAACTCCTGAGGAACCTGCTGAGCTAAACACCCCGTAAGTACCAGTTCCAGATCTTCATATTTGGCGCCCATGGATTTGATATACCGTTTCACTTTCGATTCGGTCTGCCCCGTGACCGAACAGGTGTTCACCACGAGAATGTCCGCTTCGGAAGGATCTTTGACAATCTCATACCCTTTATCGCGAAACGATGCCATAAATGCGCCGGTCTCTTCCTGATTAGTTCGACAGCCGAACGTATGGAAGGCTACTTTTTTCATTTCGAATCCTTAATGCAGAGTTTTTCAATGTGGAATTGCGAGGTACACCGTGAAGAGGCGTAAAATAACGAATCGGCATGAAAAAGGGCTATCATTTTTACTACTGATTTGGTGCTAATTCCTACCCACTACATACAGTGTTCTACAAATGGAGAACCCATTTCTATAAAAAGGGCGAACCATCTCTGATTCGCCACCTCAATTCTTATCGTTTCTTTTTTGATCGCCGAAACTCTTTGTTCAGCCAGTGATTCGTCGCCTCGGGATCGACGACTTTCTTGCGCGTCGTTATCGGAGTGGAGATCCGGTGTTCACGAACTGTCGCCGGTTGCTCGTCAGCACTAGAAAGATACGTTCCAAAGAGTTCACCGTAAATATCCCAGAGAGTTACCCAGAGTGCCGCCACGATGGGCCCAACGAGAAATCCCGCCACCCCAAAAAGAGCTAATCCGCCCAGAGTAGAAAAGAGAACTAAGAGTTCGTGAAGTCCCGTGTCCTGACCAACAAATTTTGGGCGAAGAAGATTGTCAATATTCCCCACAACGATCCCACACCAGAGAAGAAGAATCATTCCCGCCACTGTATCCCCAGTAAACAAAAGGTATAGACCAGCAGGAAGCCAGACGATAATCGTTCCGAGAACCGGAATCACCGAAAGTATCATCATAATAATCGACCAGAACAACGCTGACTCAATTCCCGCCAGAGCCATCGCCACGCCAGCCAGAACCCCTTGGATCACCCCAATGAGAAAAGTTCCTTTCACCGTGGCGCGGGTTACAGAAACAAATCGATCCAAGAGTCGCACTTTATTTTGTTCCGGTAAAGGAATCCGAAACATCACGTACTCGAGAAGTGCCTTGCCATCGCGAATAAGAAAGAAAAGTGAATAGAGATAGAGAAATAGCAGGAAGAGAAACTGAATCCCGGAAAAAGTAAGCGACGAGAGTTTGTTCACAAAGAACATACTCACCGTGCGAACGATTTCACCACTCTTGGCGAGAATTTCTTCTTTATATGAAAGAATGACATCGCCAAAAGGAACTTTCGCAATCAGCGTTTCCACCGCATTGCTATCCGCCATGAAAGTGCCCAATAGCGGCTTAATTTTTTCACTGATCTGAATGCCCTGATTGATAAACATCCCCGTAACCACAGAGAGCGGAACTAATATGACGGCAATAGCAATTATCACCGTTATCAGCGCTGAAAACGTGGTTTTATTTTTCGTAAGAGCGCACAGTTTTTGGTAGAGCGGTTGAAGAAGCGCCGCGGTTAACGATGCCAACGTTATCACCATAGCGAAATTGCTCAGCATGGCACCAACCGCAACGGAGGTGATAATCAGTAAAATCAGAATAACAATGGCATGAATGGATCGTTGTTTCATAGAAAACCCTTTCGCAGTCTCAACTCTTTATCAATTTAAAAATACTCTGTCGAAGCAACTATGCGGAATAATTCACGCATAACATATCTTCGGAATTGAAAATGCGAGGGCGTCATTGGGTAAACAGTTACTAATCTTCATTATTTTTCTACCAATACTCTTAACAACGATCTACATCGTTCCCGTTCGCTACCCCATTCAATCACTCTACCCAGTGCGCGGAATCGATGTGTCTCACCATCAGGGCAGAATCATCTGGAGTGCTCTTGATTCTCAAAAAGTGCAGTTTGCGTGGATCAAAGCGAGTGAAGGCGGCGACTTTCGGGATTCGCTTTTTCAATACAACTGGAGTGAATCGAAAAAAAGAAACATCCCCCGTGGAGCTTACCATTTCCTCACCTTCTGCCGTTCAGGGCGAGTGCAAGCGCGAAACTTTATCCACGCCGTTGGTTCCTTTGATTCCACCGACCTGATCCCCGTTCTCGATATCGAATATGGAGGCAACTGCAAACGGAGACTCACGCAAAAAGGGATGGAAAAACTCATTTCAGATTTTACTGCTGAACTTCGCACCGCAAGTAAAAACCCACCTATTCTCTATGTCACTTCGGACATATACGAAGACTACTTTTCCGACGGAAGAGTGCAAAATCGTTTGTGGGTTCGAGCAATTCTCAAATCGCCCAGTCGGCTTTTTCACAGTGATTGGACAGTCTGGCAATATATCCACAGAGGAAAAATCTCAGGAATCAACGGACCTGTGGATCTTAACGTGATCCACGGAAAAAATCTCGATTCACTCTACAATCGGTAAAATTCACAATTCATTATTCAGTGCAACTGACCGAACCGACGTGCAGTTCACCGATTCAATCCAATATTAGCAATTCCATGTGCCATATTATGATCGTTATAAACCATGATACCCGTGTTAGAATGGATGCTTTTATGGAAAAACGAATTGTAGTTACCGGACTTGGTGTGATTACACCTATCGGAACCGGCGTTGACCGATTCTGGAAAGCGGCGGTAAAAGGAACTAATGGCGTTCGCCCAATTACCTCGATAGATGTTAGCAATCACCGTTCAAAAACCGGTGGCGAAGTGCTCGATTTCACCGCTTCTGACTATATGACCGAAATGCAGATCGCTTCTATGGGACGCGCGGGACAGTTCGCTGTTGCTGCGGCAAAAATGGCCATAGACGATGCCAAACTCGATCTTTCAAAAGTGAATCCCTACCGCGTTGGTGTTTCAATGGGAACCACCATGGGAGAACCTCAGATCCTTCACTCGGCAATTTCAAGCTATTACAATAATGGCCAGAGCATCGAAGGGATTCCTTCAAACTTTGCTCGCCAATATCCCGCGAACACAATTCCTGCCGCTGTATCCCGAATTTTCGGTGCAAAAGGTCCTTCAACCTTGATCCCCACCGCCTGTGCCGCAGGAAACTACGCCTTTGGTTATGCCATGGATCAACTTAAAATGGGAAGACTCGATTACGTAATTGCCGGTGGATCAGATCCGTTTGCAGAAATCGCGTTTACCGGATTCAACAGACTTCTCGCCACTTCCATGGATGTATGTCGTCCCTTTGATGCCAACCGTTCGGGAATGGTCGTCGCCGAAGGTGCAGGAATGCTGATCATGGAAACTCTCGAATCAGCTCTTGCTCGCGGAGCAACAATCTACGGTGAATTCCTTGGGTACGGTCTTGGGTGTGATGCCTACGACATGACCATTCCTCACCCCGAAGGCGCTGGCGGGATTCTCGCTATGGAACGGGCTATCGCAAATTCAAATATCAAAAAGACCGATGTCGATTATATTTGTGCTCACGGAACCGGTACCAAAGCAAACGACAAAGCAGAAACCACCGTGGCAAAAGTTGTTCTTGGCGATCACGCTTACAACGTGCCGATGACTTCGGTTAAATCCATGCTCGGGCACACCATGGGAGCGGCTTCGGCAATTGAAGCAGCTGCATGTCTTCTTATGATGAAAAACAACACGATTATTCCGACAATCAACTTTGAAACGCCGGATCCTGACTGCGATATCGACTGTGTTCCAAACGTATCCCGTGATGCGGAACTAACTACTGTTATCTCGAATGCTTATGCGTTCGGTGGAAATACATCAGCAATCGTTATGAAAAAGTTTAAGGGGCAGTAAGATGGGTAAAATTGTAATTACCGGCCTCAGCGCTGTAAGTTCTTGTGGTGTTGGCTATGATCTTCTCAAAGAAAAACTTGCCACCGGTGTTGAAGCGATCATGAATCCCGAATACGAAATGCAGAAACTTCCTCGTGACACGGCTGTGTTCGGGGTTGATTTTGATCCTAAAGAGATTCTCGGGAAAAAAGGTCTTCGCACAATGGACAAGGCCACCAAAATGTTGAACGTGGCAATCCACGTGGGTTTTGGTGACTATATAGAATCGCTTTCCGATGAAGAACGCCCCGGTCTCGCAATCGGCACGGGCTTTGGATCAATGGAATCTATTGGGAATTTCTCTTCCGTTTCTATTGCCAATGGCGTTGGTTCGGTAAATCCTAATCTATTTGGAAATACGGTTATCAATTCACCTACAGGAAACGCAAATATCCGTTTCAACTTGAAAAATCTCTCTGCCACAATGACCACGGGATTCAATTCCGGTTTGGCCATCATGGTGTACAGTTGTGATTATATTAAAAACGGATACCTAAACAACATTCTCTGTGGTGCTGTCGAAGAAGCTTCCGTGTATACCATTCTCGCTATGGAAAGCGAGGGGTGTCTTTCAAAGTCCAACAATATGAAACCATTTAGCAAAGAGTGTGATGGATTCGTTCACGGCGAAGGGTGTGGTCTGGTTCTTCTTGAAACCGAAGAACTTGCCGGTGCTCGCGGTGCAAATATTATCGCCGAAATTTCTGGCTACGCTCAGACTTTTGACTGCAATAACGGAGAATTCGGGTTTGGCGATGGAGAAACTGCCGCTGAAACTATGAAAATGGCTCTTGCCGATGCGGGGATTTCAGCCGATCAGATCGATTTTGTTGTATCTGACGCCAATGGAAACCGCTACGGCGATGCGATGAGACTCAAGGCGTTCAGTGCTGTGTTCGGTGATAAAACACCGGTCACTTCGTACCGAACCGTTCTTGGTGAATCGTTCGGAGCAGCGGGAATGCTCGATATCGTGGCCACCGTTGCAGATCTCGAATCAAATCGCATTTCACCAATCTTTGGTGATTATGAAACTCTTACGGGAATTGATCTCGTTAAAGGTTCCGCTCGTTCGAAAAAATCAACCTATGCGATGGTGACTTCGTTCTCGGTTGATGGACACTGTACTGCTGTAATTATTAAGAAAAGATAAATTGAACCAATACTATTTATAAGGAGAACCAAATGCCTAGTAAAGACGAAATCCTCGAAAAAGTACGCGCTCTTATTGTTGAAATCGCAGAAGACATGGACATCGATGAAGCAGACGTTTCAAACGATTCACATCTCGTAGAAGACCTTGAGCTTGACTCAATGGCACTTCTTGAAGTTCTTGCTGGTTTGGAAAAAGAGTTTGGCGTGAAAATTCCAGAAACTGAATTCCCAAATCTCACTTCGATCAACGCGTGTGTTGCCACAGTGGAAAAATATCTCTAAGATCGGCCTGTGCCAATCTATTGGTGGCGTAACAATCAGATGACCTAAAATGGAAATTGGGGCTTCTTTGATC
>DYSA01000749.1 GCA_020726425.1 Fibrobacter succinogenes
GGGAAAGAGGCAAGCATCATTGTCGGATGCCATGTAATACCAGACCTTTTGGCAGAGCAAGGTGTTCCGGCAAGTGTGATGATATGCTGGACAAATGACGATTTATAATTACTATCTGTTGGGGGGAATATGATAGATGCCTTTGATGAATTTAATGCAACTCTCTATGACATCTCAATAGCTTTTTATCGTGGAAATGTGGAAACCGCTTCTTTGCTGATCCATTCTCTTCCAATGCAACAGAAAATCATGGAAAATCTTTTATCACAGAGACTTAATACCCAAGGCGAATACTTGTACAGTTCAAATCTTTGGTTGGAAGTGCTCAATAACCCTGCGACATCATTAAATACACATCAGAAAATTGTGAATGCCTTTGCAGTGATGGGAAATCGCGGTGCCGTTGCATTCAATTTGCTTCAGATACAGAAATTAACTGGTAAACATTCAGATCAACTGTCCAAAATTGAGATCGAGGTACGCGAAAAGTACAATATCTCTTTAGGACGGTACTGCGAAATCGAGAACTTTTTTCTCGAAGGAGTCGCTCTCACCAGACGGAAAAAGTGGGAGGATTCAATTTTGGTACTTCTGCAGGTTGTTTCAGAAATTCCCGACCATGTACTGGCATGGGGGACAATGGGAATTGCGGAAGCATATCTCGGACATAAAGCGAATGCACAAAACTATTTTGATACAGTCGTACACTTTCAGCCGAAGTGCATCGAGTTTTCACACTATCGCGATTATATTCCTCTCATGGATGAAGGTGTTCCGCTGGATGAAAAGAAACTCGAAGAACATGACTATGATTCTTTGGTAACATTTTTAAGTGATGATGAAACGAAGGGGCCAGTATGAAACTGATTCGATTTGTCAAAGAGGCTAATCAGAATTGCAACGATGAATTTAGATATATCAATCCCGAAATAGAATTGTGTGCTATTGGAACCATTTCAGAATCCCTCATCAATCTGGTTGAAAATTCGGAAATTACTCGTTCACTTATTGAAAATGAAGCGTTTCTTCCCTTTACAGAACAGTCACGAGGAGATCTTCAACTTCGTATTGTTATTATTGACTGATGTTACGCACC
>DYSA01000750.1 GCA_020726425.1 Fibrobacter succinogenes
GATTCAGGATTCAGGATTCAGGATTCAGGATTCAGGATTCAGGATTCAGGATTCAGGATTCACGTTCAAACCCTTTTTCTCTTTTTCCCTTCTCACAAACTATCTTTCCGCTGAAAATCAGACCTGAGGTGGCTATGGACAGATCAATCCACGAAACAGTAGTGAAACTCACCGGCGGGGAATCGTTGGGGAAACCGACGGTGATCCAATCGCTCTGGAGTGGATATGGATCGATCTTCCGCATTCCCGTAATCGGTTCGCCAATCTCTTCGGCAATCGTGAAACAGGTAAAATTCCCCGAATCGGCGGACTCAAACGACCGCGGACACCTGCGCAAAGTAAAATCCTTTGAAGTGGAATCGGCGTGGTACGATCGATGGAGCAATCGCTGCGATGATCTCTGTCGATCGGCGATCTGTTACGGTTCCATCTGTGTCGATGGCGAAGTTACCATGGTTTTGGAAGATCTCGACGCATCCGGTTTTCCTCGCCGTGCCCGCCGAATCAGCGAGTCTGAACTGGATGCGGTGCTTTCGTGGTTGGCTCACTTTCACGTGAAATTTATTTCGGAACAACCAGACTCGCTCTGGACAACCGGAACCTACTGGCATCTCGCCACCCGTCCCGAAGAGTTGGCGAATCTAAGAGATACCAATCTGCGAAAAGCCGCTTCCGCCATTGATCACGCTTTATCTTCGTGCCCCTTTCAAACGATTATCCACGGTGATGCGAAAGTGGACAACTTCTGTTTTACCGCCGATGGTTCTCGGTGCGCCGCTGTTGATTTTCAGTATGTCGGCGGCGGTGTGGGGGTGAAAGACCTGGCCTATTTCGTCGGATCGATTTTCCCCGAGTGGGAGTGTGAACGGCGGGAGTCGACAATTCTCGATCGCTATTTTGCATTGATTCGATCGGCCTGTGAACGATACAACGCTCGGATTAATCCCGAAGAGTTGGAACAGGCATGGCGACCGCTCTATCGGTTTGCTTGGGCAGATTTTCACCGATTCGCCGAAGGGTGGAGTCCGAACTACTGGGCCAGCAACGGCTACAGCGTGAAAGTGGTGCGCTCGGTGATCAGTCAGATTGCCACG
>DYSA01000135.1 GCA_020726425.1 Fibrobacter succinogenes
TTTTTACGTGGGATAAACTCTTCACAAAAAATTTCATAGCGATCTCTTCCCGTTTTAATCCCAAAAATCAGCAGTGTCGGTGCGCCAAGAAATGAAGCCAACTGCCACGGCCCAACAGGAAATGGCGCCAACTCTCCGAAAAACGGTACACGTTCCACTCGTTCTTCGGCGGAAACCGCAGGACGATCTGCGAGTATTCCGATGTGCTCTCCTTTCTGAATTATATCACGCATGGCAAGCATCTGTTCCAAATCAAGATTTTCCAAGGAGATTACCGAAAGATCTTCTCTCCCACTGGCATGACGGAAAATTTCCGCCATAATTTTCGCCTGTTTTGTGTACATCAAAGCGTGTACTTTCTCGCTATCCCGTTCATCCGCAAGCAGACGGAGAAGTTCAAAACTCCCCAAGTGCGCGCCCACAAGAAGCACTCCACGTTTCTTCTCAAGATAGGCATCGATTATTTCTCGGCCATGCCATTTCAGTTCAAATCTATTTCCCTTGCCAAGGTAAATTGTCATTCTATCCAGAAGCGCTTCAGCAAAGTGAACAAAATGAGAAAATTGCAAGCCAATTGTCGGAGGATTGGTCAGCACCCCTCGTTTATGAAGTTGCGAAAGGTACTTTTTCGATCCGTTCCGGGCCGCCGTTCCCGTGATAAAAAAGTACAGCAACACCGGATAAATGACCAGCCAGATCAGCCGAGGGCCGAGAATGCGATAGAGCAACAATGTGATTTTCAACCCAAACAGCGAACCACGTTCAGGTAACCTGTGCCATTTAGCAGAGTGCTTTCGAATCGAATGTAAAATATTTCCCATATACTCCTCAAACCACATTTTTATCGAACTGTAATATAGTTGCAGATCCGCAACTTGCGTCAACGAGCCACAGGGAATGTCCATGATATTTTTTATGGAGACGGAGAAAGGTTTACGAACCATTTACATCATGATACACTTTCACCAACAATCACACCTGCGGTACTCATAACAAAGGAGCTTCGATGAGTCTTCCCCGATCACTGAGAGAAAAAGGAGTTATCGCACTTCTTTTGACTCTGATATCGATGCTTGTCATACTCCATATCATTCGATCAGTCGTCACATATACTCACCCCGTCGAAACCTTTCCTCGCTGGATTGGTCATCCGGTTCAAAAAGATCTTAATGCTATCAAAAAAAGCGGTAAACTCGTTGCCCTGACTCGCTACAGCGCGAATAGTTACTTTCTGTATCGCGGCGAAACAATGGGATTTGAATACGAACTACTCAAGCTTTTCGCCAAGGATCTCGGCGTCACTCTCGAGATAAAAACACCTTCTACCGAAGATTCTCTATTTATTATGCTCAACAGTGGCGAAGGTGACCTAATCGCTGCGGATATGACAATCACCCGAGAACGAGCAGAACGAGTTCTCTTTTCTGACTATCACAATACAACGCGAATGGTGGTGGTTCAAAAAAAGAACAGAACTGGAGGAATAGTGGTAAAAAGTGCCATTGATCTTCTTGAGAAAAAAATTTCTATTCGCAAGGGATCAAATTATCATCTCCGAATCGAAAACCTCAAGCAAGAGGTAGGCGGAGAGATTCTGATCGACACAATCCCGAATGAGTACGAAACCGAAGATCTCATTCGAATGGTAAATGATGGAGAAATTGCCTACACAATTGCCAACGAAAACATTGCCAGAGTAAATGCAGAACTCTACCCCGACCTTGACATGAACGTCATAATCAGTTCACCGCAACGAATCGCGTGGGGATTTAGAACTTCCAGCCCAAAACTTGTGGAATCAGCCAATTCATGGATGAGAGAACTTCGTGCACTGAAACCTTCCCCCTACTCTGCAATTTACAAACGATACTACGGCACAAAAGCGATCTCTCAAAAAGTGCAAGAGAGCGAGTTCTATTCACTCTTGACTGGCGCAATAACACCTTATGATTCAATATTTAAAGAATCAGGAACACCACTTTTCCCCTGGACACTTCTCGCGGCACTCGCCTACCAAGAGTCTCATTTCGATCCATCGATAAAATCATGGTCCGGCGCGGAAGGATTAATGCAACTGCTCCCGTCGACGCTTCACAAAATGGGGGAATCTAACGGGATGGATCCGCGACAAAGTGTGCGAGCAGCAGCAAAATACCTCGCACTGATGCGGAATTCATACTGGAAAGATCTTCCCGACAATGAAGCGGTCAACTTTTCACTCGCGTCGTACAATTCCGGCGTTGCGCATGTTCTTGATGCTCGTCGACTAGCAAAAGAGTTACATCTTAATCCCAATAAATGGAACAACAATGTAGAAAAAGCTCTGTTAAAACTTAACGACAAAGAGTACTATTACAATCCTGTTGTGAAATACGGATATTGCCGCTGTGATGAGACCTATAAATTCGTTCGACAGGTTTCCGCGAGGGCCGCAACCTATAGCCGATTCATACGCGAAGCTGAGGAGATTCACCTACGAGATTCACTCCGCATAAGCAATAAGAAACTGATGGGAATAACTGTTGCGGAGGCTAAAAATCAATGGTACTATTCGTTCGATTAAATAAATTAGGGGGAACTCATGGAACAGCTTACCGAAATCCAGTGGAAAACGGAATACAAAACAGGCATCCATGTTATCGATACACAGCACGAACGACTCTTTGAGCTATACAATGAAATGGTAAAACAGAGCCATACTCACGGCATACTGCGAATCAATGCGACTATCGATGAACTAATCAAGTACGCTCAGCACCACTTTCATTACGAAGAGTCTCTCATGGAAAAGTACCAGTACGCAAACAGTGCTGATCACATGGAAGAACACTCATCTTTCATCGACAAGGTGATGGAACTTGCTGTGGCAAATACCGATGGACACAGTCGTGAACACCTTATTGAGTTTGCTGAGTTTTTACAAGATTGGCTTATTAATCATATTATGACCGTTGATCGCGGCTACATCGATACGATTCCCACTGTTGCCTAACACGATTTTCCCATGAATGATATGGCGAACTTTTCAGTTCGCCATTTTGTTATACCAAGGTGAGATGAATGTCCAATGCTTTCACCGAGTGAGTAATCGCCCCCACCGAAATGAAATCGACGCCCGTTTTTGCGATTGCATAAATCGTGGACTCATTGACATTTCCACTTGCTTCGAGTTCCACCAACGGAGCTTCACTGTTGCGAATTGCCACGGCCTTGCTCATCTCTTCGCAACTCATATTATCCAACATGATACGATCAGGACGAACCGCGATGGCACGTTCAAAGTGAGCAAGTGACTCCACTTCTACTTCAATTTTCAAATCTTTTTTGTTTTCATGACACCAAGCGCGTGCTCGTTCAACTGCCCGATCGGGACCTCCGGCTGCTTTCACATGAGTATCTTTTGCCATGATCATATCATATAAACCGATACGATGATTCGTTCCTCCACCGTGAACGACCGCTTCTTTCTCAAGCAAACGAAGTCCCGGCGTTGTTTTTCTCGTATCCAAAAGTTTCGTGTGGCTATTTGCAGATCGAACCAGACTCATGAGATGTGCTGTTGCCGTGGCAACTCCCGATAAATGCTGAAGCAAATTTAAAACGAGCCGTTCACCGGAAAGAACTGCAATGATCGGACCTTTCACTCGACAAATTTCATCACCTCTGGAAACAGAGGCGCCGTCTTTGCGAAGTAGTTCCACAGAAACGCGCGGATCAATTGCGCGAAACACCGGAACAATGAGCGATATACCAGAAAGAACCCCTGACTCTTTTGCTCTCACCACTGCTTCTGCACTATCTGAATCGGAAAAGATTGATTTCGATGTTACATCTCCCGCACTCTGAAGATCTTCTACAAGAGCGGTAGTGATAAGTGATTCAATCGCCTGCTCACGATTCATGATTCCTCCGAAAAGCTTAATTATTTGTATCGAAAATAGTTTCTGCAAAATTCATGGTAACGATCGTATTATGCCGATTATCGTTTACTATTTTCATACACAGTGGGATACTTAGCCGTGCGTAACAATTCATACTGAAATGTGAGGAACTATGAGACAACAATGGATTATTGGATCAATGACAGCTCTTGCAATCGCTAGCCAACTCAATGCGGCAGAGCTCTGCTTCAAACAAGGTGACAATGCAATTGGTGCCGGTTTAAATCTCGATTTCGGGCAGGGAATCGGTTTGAGCGTCGCGTATGACCGTGGGGCCATTAACGACATGTTCTCTTTTGGTGGAGAACTTAATTTTTCAGTCGATAACACTTCCTACTATGGGCATGACCAACACTATACCTATGTTTCTCCACAATTTAGATTTGGATTTCACCCTTTTGGACTTCCGGGACTACAAGGCGATGTTGCCGTAGCTGACAAAATTGATCCCTATGTGGTCGCTCACACTGGACCAACTTTTTGGAATTGGAAAATCGATACGAAAGGCTCCAACTATTCATTCAAAACAAAAGATGATGGTGTTCACATGGCTTATGGGATCGCCGCGGGAATTTGATGGATGTTTAAGGAGAATATCGGACTCTGGGGTGAAGTTGACTGGGATCGATTCATTGTAGGAGCTAATTTCAAGTTCTAAATACCGAAGGGGAGCAACGACTCCCCTTTTTCACATCGACGATTCTGCAAAAATTGTCAGTTTCTGATTATTTGTGCATGGTTCCGTCCCGATTTCCTCTGACAAAACTATTTTAAATCGCATTAACAGTTTTGTGGGGGAACAAATGAACGTAAAAATCTATGATACAACACTTCGCGATGGAAATCAGGCGATCGGCATTGGCTTATCTCTGCGCGATAAACTTGAAGTAGCACAAAAACTTGATTCACTCGGCGTTCACTACATCGAAGGCGGCTGGCCGAATCCGACTAACGAAATCGATACGCGATTTTATCCAGAAGTGGCAAAGCTCAATCTCAAAGCAAAAATTTCAGCATTCGGATCAACCAAACGGCCCGGAACCGCTATCGAAGAAGATCCATTTATTACCGATATTGTTAACTCATCTGCTTCAGTGGCGACAATTTTCGGCAAGAGCTGGGATCTTCATGTCACTGACGTAATTCGCTGTTCGCTCGAAGAGAATCTCTCGATGATTCATGAATCAGTTCGGTTTTTAAAAGCGCGAAAAGATGAAGTAATCTACGATGCGGAACATTTTTTTGATGGATATCTCAACAATCCCGATTATGCGATCAGTTCACTCCTTGCCGCTCAAGAAGCAGGGGCTGATTGTATCGTGCTGTGCGATACAAACGGTGGTCTCTTGCCGGGAGATTTCCGGAGAATTTTTCTCGATGTGAAAAATCGGATTACCACGCCGCTAGGACTTCATCTTCACAATGATACGGGATGCGCCGAAGCGAACTCTATCTATGGCGTAGAATTGGGAGCTGTTCACGTTCAAGGAACAATCAATGGACTCGGCGAACGATGTGGCAATGCGAATCTTTGTACAATTATCCCGGCCTTACAGCTCAAACTCGGCATTCCACTGATTTCAGAAATGCAAATGGCATCGCTGACCGAAACAGCTATTTACGTTGCCGATATTGCAAATACGAGCTTTAACATTCGCGCTCCATACGTGGGTGAAGCGGCATTTTCTCACAAGGCAGGAGCGCACGTGGATGGCGTTCGGAAAGTTCGCCGTGCCTTTGAACATATTCATCCCGAAGAAGTGGGCAACAAGCGGAACTTTGTCATTTCTGATCAGGCCGGATCGGGAACAATCCTCGAGAAACTCAAAGATATTCGCCCTGATCTGGACAAGAAAGATCCGATTGTACAAAATTTACTCGGTCGAATCAAGCAGATGGAGTCCGACGGCTACCATTTTGAAACTGCCGATGGTTCATTCCAGCTCATAGTTCACGAAGAGCTGGGAGATTTTGCAAAACCTTTTACAATCAAAGGATTCCGTGTTATCGAAGAGAAGATCGGCGACAACCCGCCCACTTCCGAGGCGACAATTAAGGTTATCGATGGCGATCACGAAGTACACACGGCGGCTGAAGGAGATGGCCCAGTTGATGCGCTTTCGAATGCGCTCTACAAAGCGGTTGGATCGATCTATCCGGTAATGAAAGACGTGACACTGGAAGATTTCAAAGTGCGTGTACTCGAAGGATCACAGGGAACTGCGGCAAAAGTGCGTGTGTTGATAGAAAGTTCCGATGGGTTTGAACGGTGGGGAACCATTGGTGTTTCTACCAATATTATCGAAGCTTCGTGGATCGCTCTTCTCGACAGTATCAAATACAAATTGCTCAAAGAGAAGATGAAAGAGAAAAACGGGCTCTAAGCATAAGCAAAATTCCATGAGATCGTTCTAAAGAATTCAAAATGTGTATAGGGTACGGAGATCCGTACCCTTTTCTTATTTGAAAATATCTTCCAGTATAGAATGGGACACGGGACACCGCAGAACATCAAATCTCGTT
>DYSA01000751.1 GCA_020726425.1 Fibrobacter succinogenes
TGAGTCCAAGGGTCATTCCCATTACAAAAAATTCCATACCAACTCCTTATACGAAAAAAGGGAAAGCCTCCGACAGCCTTCCCTCACAATTGTGTTTTTAGAACAGGCCGACTACGAGTGTGCAGACCACCACCAACGACGAACGATCGCGCAGTTTTCTTTGGCGATTGAAGTTTTCTGGTTTGTCATTTTACTCATAGCTGTTCCTTTGTTCTTGGTTCAATATAGTGTATGGCTATTGGATATATTGAGTTCTGTAGGACAATTTTCCATATTCATACTGGAAAAGCTTAAATGAACTCTGACGCCCCCAACTTTCATCCACGGAAGCACAAATGTAAAGCGGAACACTGCCGAGCCAGTGCATTTCGTCTCGGTGGAAATGGCCCGCGAGCACTGCGGTAACTTTGTAATTATTGAGAAGTTCTATCCACTGATCTCTGATTTTTGAATCCCACGAAGTGTGCATTTTGTTGGCGTAAAAGTCATCGACACAAGCACCGTGATGAGCGATAATTACCGGTTTTCCCGAAGACTCTTTGAGAACTTTTTCCAGTTCAACCATCGGGAAATAGGAGCCGAGCGAGTCGCCAGAACGAAGTGGCTCGGTGGTAATTGACACCATGAGTACTCCCTGATACTCGTTCACAGAAATCAATTCACCAAAATGTTTTCTGAACTGCACAAGAGTTGTGTCATCACCGGTGACATCGTTGTTTCCCGATACATAGTGAACGGGCATGGTAAGCGTTTCCATGATCGCCAGTCCAGAATCGAGTACCACTTGATTGCCGAGCGCTTCTTCTGTTATATCACCGGTATGAACAACACATTTGATTTCAAAGGGAAGTTCGTTGATTGCTTTTACCACTTTTGCAGTCTGGGAGAGATTATCCCCTTTTCCCCAATGGGTATCACTGATCTGAACAAAGTAGAACGAGCTTCCACTATCTGCTATAGATGAATTATCATTTTCCATCCCAAAAATTGCGACGAATAGTGTCAGACAGATCCCGAAAATTGCACCGATCTTTTTCATATTTGCTCCTTATTGAATTCGATCTGAACAAAATAGTTTCAGAAGAA
>DYSA01000752.1 GCA_020726425.1 Fibrobacter succinogenes
TACCTCAATAACCAAGCTGTTATTGAGCATGTTGTGCATTGGAAAGAGCCAGAAACAAAAAAAAACCTCATACAGGTTCTATGCAAGATTACAATGACTGCCCAAAATTAATTACTCTTAGATTAGTACTAACTCATCATTGATCAGTACTTTCTCATATCTGATTAGTACTAACTATTCTTTGATCAGTACTTTCTCTGTAGCATAAAAAGGGTAAACAGTATATAACATCAAGATGTTGTGTACTGTTTGTACCGTTTTCTTAGTACTAAGAAATTTAAGTACTGATTTAAATATTCGCGTCTCCAACGAATACCATAATCTCATGGTGTAAACAGTACACAACATCAGAATGTTGTGTCCACCTGCAGCCGCCACAAGGAGCGCCCGTTTCACCTGTTCCTGACCTTTTACATCAATGAAATCACGTTCTTTTCCGCGGGCATCGTTGAAAAGCGTAGAGAGATTACACTGGTGAGGCGGAATATCAATATCACCTTCGAGAAATTGAACGGCATCGAGAAGATTGCTCACGGGAAGTACAGCAACACCTTCAGCCACCGATGCTTCCTTTGCACCTAGAGTCGGAAGAATTACCCCATAAAAACCCCGTTCACGAGCGGCAAGGGTCATGGGAAGAATCCCTTTAACTGGCTTTACTCCGCCGTCAAGAGAAAGTTCACCGATGATGCAAAAGCGTTCCGGACGTTTCACAACCATCTGCCCCGAAGCTATCAACAATCCGAGTGCAATGGGAAGATCGTAGGCCGATCCCTCTTTGCGAATATCTGCTGGTGCCATATTGATCGTAACTTTCCGCGAAGGAAACTCAAAACCGCAATTCTTCACCGCAGACATGACCCGTTCCCGACTTTCGCGCACGGCTCCATCTGGGAGACCTACGATAGTAAATGAAGGAAGTTGTTCTGATATATCAGCTTCGATGGTGATTTCAAAGGCGTCGATTCCCAATAATGACATCGAATGTAGTTTTGCTAGCATGTGATAGCCCCCATTAAATTTTTTTCAAATGGTACCATCGAAAAATGAAACCTGCAAGAATGAAAAAGGGGAACCGAAGCTC
>DYSA01000753.1 GCA_020726425.1 Fibrobacter succinogenes
CCGTGGTTTACGGATATCACCATGGCATCGCCGTGGTTTACGGATATCACCATGGAATTTTCGTGGTAAATGTCGGCAACATGTTTTTTGAAATATCACATTGACCAATTCCAATCTCTTTGGTACGATTTTAGAAAATCAGCCAAGGAGAAACATCATGCATTCATGTGCCAAAGTGATTGTTCATATTGTCTTTTCAACAAAATATCGTTCAAATCTGATTCCGCAAAATGTCATCGATAATCTTCACGCGTACCTTGCGGTTTGCTGTCGAAACCGTGGATGTGAACCATTTCGAGTTGGCGGGACTGAAAATCATGTCCATATTGCTTGTGCCCTTTCTCGAACCGTGACAATTGCTCAACTTGTCGAAGAGATTAAACGGACATCTTCGATCTGGATGAAACAGTTCAAGTCGAATTTCGGCTGGCAGACTGGTTATGGAATCTTTTCAATCAGCCAATCACATTTCGATAAATTGATCCACTATGTCGCAACTCAGGCGGAACATCACGGAATGATTTCCTATGAAATGGAATTGACGGATCTGTGTGAACGGTATGGTCTGGAATATATCGAAACGGAATATTAAGCTCGTAATAATTGCCCCATGGATTCTCCATGGGCTGAATTGGGGTTCCTCTTCGAGGAAAAATCCCCACCTAATCACCATTGTATTTTGTCCGCAGGACAACCCCATCTCAGACCACGGAATCGCCGTGGTATTTGATATGAACAAAAAAAAATCGTCCCGGACGGATTGTTCGGGAATTTTTGTTCTATCGTTTCCCATGGATTCTCCATGGGCTGAATTGGGGTTCCTCTTCGAGGAAAAATCCCCACCTAATCACCATTGTATTTTGTCCGAAGGGCTGAATTGGGGTTCCTCTCCGAGGAAAATCCCCACCTAATCACCATTGTATTTTGTCCGAAGGACAACCCAATCTCAGCCCACGGCAACGCCGTGGTTTATCCAATTTCAGCCCACGGCGACGCCGTGGTTTATCCAATCTCAGACCACGGCAACGCCGTGGTTTATACCCCATGGTGCAAATCTCCTTAGATCTTTTTCACGAACTCAG
>DYSA01000136.1 GCA_020726425.1 Fibrobacter succinogenes
GAGGACGCTTGGAACGAGTTCTGGAGCAAACTTTAGATTAGGAAACCACCTGAGTCGTTACGATTGATAAAGGGGAACTGCGGTTCTCCTTTTTGGTTTGATGGATTGCTAATCACATTTTTGTAAAAACAAGAGCAGAACATATATTTGTCAAAAGAATTATAATACAAGGGATATGAGGTATCTATGTCTGGGAAGAATAACGCTGTTTTGCAATTTGTATCACCAGTTCTCGTGGCACTTGGCGGTGGAATATTGGTGGGAGCAATCGCATTTTTGCTCATTAAAATCATACCGCTCCTGCTCGTTGTTCCCATTCTCATTGGCACTGCGATTGGTTTTACTATGAAAAAAGTTCTTAAAGGGTCGCCTGTATCGTCGCTCTTTGGAACTATGGCGGTGATTTTAATGAGTGTTATTTCCTATGGAACAATGCATTTCATCGAGTATCAAGATTTTAAACAAAATGTATCAGAACACATTTTATCTGATTCTGCGCCAAAGTTTTTATCCAATCTCGTTGAAGCAGTAGCAACTCCATTTGTAGATGACTTTTTTGAAATGAAAACAGGGCATGCCGGTTTTCGAGGCTATATGATTTTTTCTGCTGGCCAGCCGATTCGTGCTGGATTCGGGAAAATGATTGATCAAGGATCTGTCGTTGCGTGGATTCTCCGCTTGATCGAGATAACTCTGATTATCTCTGCGGGCATATTTGTGATTCGATCGCATTCTAATGCAGTGAATAAATAAAAAAAGCGAGACATTGCTGTCTCGCATCCCTGCGGGAATCATTTACTCGGTTTTTTAGATACGCGCAGACAACATGTGAGTTGATCTATCACCGGTGTTGAACCAAAAAAAGACGGTGTCGTCAATTATGGTGAAACACTCAGCGAGTGAATCAAAGTTGCTGCAGGGAAAAATATCCCGGTACTTCTCTTTTGCTTCTTGCACAAGTTTTTCCTTGAGTAAATTCATTCTGAACCTCCATGTCCAAAAGTGTACCTTTAACATCGGCAATAATTCTAAAAAGTTTAGCATAAAGAAAGATTTTTCATGATAGCATTACTTGAGAATTGCCACGTACCTCTTATTGTAGTGTTGGAGAAAACACTTTTTGATCACAGTTGGGATGCAAAGCAGATCCAAGAACATCTCGATTCCAATAATCCAATCTGGGGTGAAATTGAAGATGACGTTCTTTGCGGAGTGCTAACCGTTTCCGAAGTTGCCGGAGAGTGGGAGATCTATCGCATTGCCGTTGATCCACAATTTCGTCGACAGGGAATTGCTAAACGGCTGATGTCTCAGCTTGACAAGAGTTGTTCTAGTGGTGATAAAATCTTTTTGGAAGTCCGTGCAGATAACATACCTGCTCAAGCTCTCTATCGATCTTTTGGGTATTCTGAATGTGGTCTTAGAAAAAAATATTATTCCGACGGAGAAGATGCAGTTCTCATGATGAAAACATTTTAAAAGAATAGTATACTCTCTTATGTTGAATTAAAATGAGGATATTATATGGCCACAAACGGCGAATGGGGCGTTCTTTCTTCTGACGATTTTTCTAACCTCGATGTGCTAAACAAAGTAGCACCCGAAGCAGTGGAAGGCATTTTGTCTTCATGTGAAATGCGTTCCCTTGAAAAGGGTTCCGTTCTAATAGAAGCAGGTACGGTGAGTGATCACCTGTATCTCATTCTTGAAGGTGAATTGCAAGTTTTTGTAGCCAATGACTCTTCGATTCCACCAATTTCACTGACTGTTGGCGAAACAGTAGGAGAGTTGTCTGTTATTGATCATCACTCCTCTTCTGCTCTTGTTGTTGCCACCCAGTTTACTCGTGTTTTGGTTGTCCCTGAAGCTATGTTTTGGCGTTTAATTGATGTCTCTCATGAATTTGCACGGAATATGCTCATCCTCTTATCTCACCGGATGAGAACGGACAATACTCTTTTGCAAGAGAGTATCAGTGTTAAAAATATGTTTGAATTGCAAAGTACTCTCGATCCACTTACGGGACTTCACAATCGTCGGTGGATTGATCTTAATCTTCCTAAACTCATCAATCGCAGTCTTTTCGGTAAAGAACCACTTTCAATTATGATGATCGATATTGATCATTTTAAAAATGTGAATGATACATTTGGTCATCTCAAAGGCGATGTTGTTCTTCGAATGGTGGCCAAGACGATTGGGGATTCTATTCGCCCACTCGATTTTGCCTGCCGATTTGGTGGTGAAGAGTTTCTCGTTATTTTCCCGCAAACATCAGCGGAAAATGCGAGAATTCCTGCGGAACGTATCCGCCGCAATGTCGAATGGCGATCGAGAGAGCGCATGGAGGAGTTGGGAACCCCAGAGGTAACGGTGACTGGTGGTGTAACAACACTCTATGGAAATGATTCGGGAAGTAAGTCAGAACAACTTATGGAACAGATCATAGCAAGTGCTGACCATGCACTGTACAATGGCAAAGAATCAGGGAGAAATCGTATTATTCAGGAATAAGCATTGTTTCAAGATCGTGATACACTTGTGGAAACAACGCTAGAGCAGAACTATCATCTTGGTGGTTCTGCTCGTTTTTTTCAGAGAGACAAAAGATCCACGATGATTCATTTTGAATAAGGAGGTCATGGCGGATTGCGGCAATATGGGATGCGGTGAATCTTTGGGAGTGTACGATTACCGCTAAGGATACTTGAGGCATATCCTCGGGGAGATTTTGGACTTCTGTGCACAGAAAAATCTGCTTACCGCTACTTACAGGTATAACCGAATCGTCATCAATCTCTTCATAACTATTTCTCGTTGTAAAAGTGGTAAGCGGGATATTTTCACCAAAGAACTGTTTCATTTTGGTGCTGATTTCCCGTAACTCTTCGCTGCCGCTATATGATTCATCTGCGGTTACTTTAGGTGGAACTATACAGAGAAGTGACTCACCCTGTGCGATCTTATTATTGAGGAATCCCAAAAGTTCTCGTTTTCGTGAATTTGGCACGGTTCTCATATTGGGTACAGACATCAAAAGTGGTGCTTCAATTTCGAAAAGTTCAAGATCTGAACAATAGATTGTTCGGTCGATCGGAGTAATGGGATGATCTCGAAGAAAAAGGAGATCCGCGGCCGCACCTTTTCGCTGGAGTTCAGTTCTGAAGTGAGGTGAATAGTGTTCTGGTCGATCAACGATTATCAACCCAAGAGTATTGAATCCCAATGAACTGGTTAGTTGGGATTGTGAAAGAACGATAAAATTGATTTCACCACTTTTCAGCGATCGAATGAGTTGTCGTTTCTGTTGAATTGATATTGAATCAACCAGAAGAGATGGTGTAATGTGAAGATGCGAAAGTTTGGATGAAATCTTTTGAAATTGAATTTTTGCAGCTTTCTCATTTCGGCAAATCCAGAGTACTTGATTGTTTGAACTGATTGCTGCGAGTGATGCCATGATTGCCAATGAACTCTTGCCACTACCTAATTCTGATTGAAGAAGGTGGTGAAGTCGTTTCGGTGAATTCAAAATTTCGTTGATTTGCGTGAGTGTAGTTTCATTGCTGGAGGTGAGATTAATTGCATTGGAGGCGCGGAGTTGTTCTTGGAGGAGTGATCCGTTCTGTATCAATCCTGGTAATGCATAACTCTTTTTGTTCCAGCGAATTGATAGTGCCGTTTGATACAGCCTTTCATAGGTAACGCGATGGTGAGAGTGGGCGTATTTTTCATGGTTTTTTGGGAAATGGATTTCACTCAGTGCTACTTGGAGTGATGGAAAGTGATAACGGTTTTCGATTTGAATGGGAAGACGCTCGGGAAAACTTCCGGATATGTGAAGAATTTTGTAGAGAGATTCAACTAAAAACTGTTGCGTGATGCCCGCTTCAAGCATCGGTTCAGTGACTTTGTATCTAGGGATATGCACCAATTGCGCGAGGGATTCTGATTTTAAAATGTGAATGTCATGGTGGTCATTACATCCTTTGTGAACTTTAATTACCATCCCTTTTTTCAGATCGCGAAGGTTGTGCCGATGAATTTTTGTTTCAAGGGTAGTTGTTCCCGTGGAATCTTGAATTGTTAGTGCGAAAAGATGTGAGTTGGAAGGAAATGCAATGGTTGCAATTGATCCCACAGTCGAGCAAGGAGTGTTGGAATCACTTTGGAATTCTGCAACCGAAAGAGGAATGGAAAAATCGAGGTGATATTCAGGGAAATGGGAGAGGAGATCTCCAACCGTGAACAGTCCCGCTTGATTGAGCGCTACTCCTCGTTTGCCTCCAAATCCCTGAATGTGAGTGATTGGGGTGAGAAAGTCGACCTGTTTACTCACTTGGTATTCCATCGCTTTGCAATGACCAGGACATGAGAACGTCCATGGAGTTGAGTGCTATTTTTTGGAATGGTGCACGGCGATTTTTTTCAAATCTAAATGATCCATCTCGTTTTTCAAGAGTTTGGTACAGAGTGTCTTCAATTGAAGAGCCAAAGCGATCTTGAGCGTAGACGATAAGTCCGTTCATATAGAATATTATCGAGAATGGTTCAGGATCTTCGATGAGAAGTGCGCCCGTTAAACAGCTACTCTCGAGAGTCTGAAGAATTTGTGGAAGTGATTCCTGAGCTAATTCTCCTGCAATTGAACTGACGTGATACTCTTGGTGTCCACTTCCGTAAAAAACTCTTTCGAGATCTTCGAGAGTTGGAGTTGATTCAAACATGAATAGGGGGGTCTTGCTGAACCGCGGGGCCAGTTCAATCTGGAATTTTTTAGAAATATTAAATATTACCACAGGTTCAGTGCGTTTGTTGTTGCGCTGGTCAAAAATGTGCTGAAGATAAATGACCACATCTGAACCATTGGTCCATTCAATAATGTGCAGATCCGCTGTTTTTTTCTTTAAAAACGTTCGGTATTGCATAAGCGATGAGATTGGCTTTACGGTAAATCGTTCAGAGCGAAGAATCCGTTCCAATCTCTTGGGGCGTTTGTTTTCGCGCTCAATCTTTGTTGCAATCGATCTGTTTGGGTAGATCGTGGCAATTGGTTTATGAGAGAGTAGGGGTTCTATCAGTTTATAGAGAATATTAATCGCCACTCCTATCAAGGTGAGTGAGCTAAAAAAGATCATTAAGTCCCTGATTGTTATGGAAAGAATCAGTTTCTTATCCAATCCTGTTCCCGCTTCAGCCATTTGAACAATCTGCTCCGTGGCTGTGACGACACCGGATTTGCTAATTGGATTGAGAGTGCGAAGTACAGACTCTGTCAGTACATCACCACGACTTTTTTTACCTGCTGAGCGAATAAGTGAATCGATCTGTTCGACCAAAATTGTCCGTGATTCAGTGAGTTGCTCTTCTCGATCTGTTCCATAATGGAGCGTACCGGTTTCTGTGCTAATCGTGATATCTTCGGAAGATTTTTCGTTGTAGCGTAGTGCTGTGGCGAGAAGTGCGACACTTTTACAATACAGTTTGTCATCGGAAGTGATTGTGAGAGTTGGTGTTTGGGGCAAAAATGTGTGCAGGTCAGGTCGGTCGGTGAGAATGACGGAAAAAAGTTTTTCCAAAAGTTGTTTCAGTTCATCGTTGTTAGTGAGTAAAGCGTATGTTGAATCTGAAACTGCAATTCTAATAGTTGTAACACCTTGTTCAGAAAGAAGATTTAACGCTCTTTTAAGCTGGTCTGCGGTTGCAGAATCGGGGATTGCTCGTGTAAATGGAGAGATTCCCGATTGGCGAATCGTGGCCATTTCGTAGGAAATTTCTTGTTTTACCGCATTGTAATAGAGAAATCCCGCTGTTGGATAGATTGTTCGAGTGAATTTCGATAGTTGTCGATACAGTTCATCCGTGGCAATTCCAGAAACGCAGAATTGAGCTTTCGGTAGTTTTGCTTTGAGTGAATGGTATGAATCGTAGCTACAAAGAGCGATTATTTTTGTGAGGGTGTCTTTTTTGGGGGCGAATCGCAAGTACGTGCTAATCGCAGAGTCCGAAACTAAAAGCAGAATTTCGGGTTTGTGGCTCAGTGCTTTACTGATATCATAGGTACTTCGAATGAGGTGAGATTCAGCAGAACCATTTTTGCGAAGTTCGGTAACTATGCCATTGGTAATTGAAAGGTCAGCACTGGAAGAGTAGAGCACTTCTATCGAAGTACCATAGGAAGCGATGAGAAAAAGTAAAATGAGTTGGACAATCCGGATTGTTTGATTCATGCAGATTTCCTGTGAAGAAAATTATCATATTGCAGAGAGGAGTATACCATACAAAAAAAAAGTGTGTTGAAAATTCATTGTTTGAAATAAAAAATTATTCATTAAAAAGTGATGTCGTTACGCAATTTTTCCCGTTTTGAGAGGTGCGATCCAGAATGGCCAGAGCCAATG
>DYSA01000137.1 GCA_020726425.1 Fibrobacter succinogenes
GTATCTGAATTTGAGAAGAATAGGGAGTCTTTGGTAATCATTTTAATTGTAAATAGTTCAAATGTACTGAAAGGTGCAATTCCAAGTTTATTGGACTCTATCAAAATATCTTTTGATATTGAATCTGCTTTGAGCACATTATTTTCCAATAGTGCTTTTGTCAAATCATTCCGAAGTTTACTAATATCTTCTGCAAAAAGCAGTGAACAGAAAGTCATTAGTAGTATCATTGATCGCATTGTCTTTTCCTTGTTTGTCGTTTCAAATTATAGAGCCATCTGAATTTCGATTTATTTCCCCGTCACCAACGCCAAAACCATCTTCGTACAATCGAACAGATCCTGAACCAGAATCTCTTCATCGTAGGTATGAACCTTACTCATTCCGCAGGAGATCACCGCGGTCGGAATTCCCTTTTGGTTGAAAAAGTTCGCGTCCGCTCCACCACCGGTGTGAGTCACGGTCGGTTCTTTGCCGATCGCGATTGCCGCCTGTTTCAGCCGAACGATCACTTCGGAATCTTCGGGAAGATGGTAGCCGTCGTATTCGCGCTGGCGAGAGAACTCGATCGGAGCCGATTCCGTTTTGTTCGCTTGTTCCACTGCCGATTCGATCTGATTCATAATTGTCATGAGTTCATCAAGACTGGTGGAACGCGCTTCGCCGGAGATTTTCACCAGTTCCGGCACGATGTTGTGAGCGACTCCGCCCTTGATCTGAGCGATATTGGTGGTCGCCGTGTCGGAAATTCTTCCGGTGGGAAGGTTTGCAATAAGCCGCGACGCGGCAACGATAGCGTTGATCCCTTTTTCCGGTTCGATCCCCGCGTGAGCCGATTTCCCGTGAACAGAAATCCAGTACGCTTCGTGGAACGGCGCCTGATTCACGATCTTTCCAATCGGCCCCGAAGTGTCCAGAACCACACCGAAATCTGCATCCTTTGCAGTGAGTTCGCAGTAGCGCGCGCCGAGAAGTCCGATCTCTTCGGCAGCCATGATCGCCACGAAAATCGGCAGGTGAGTGGTGTTTGTTTCCTTGAGAACCTGAACTGTTTCCAGAATCGCCGCGATCCCCGAACGGTCGTCTGCGCCGAGAATCGTGTCGCCTTCGGAGCGGATATAGTCGCCGTCGCGCACGGGAACTACGGTTCCGCCGGTGACAACCGTGTCCATGTGAGCGGAAAGCATGATCGTCGTCCCGTCGATGGTTCCGGGGATTCGCACGTAGAGATTTCCGCAGGATCCGCCGAACTTCTCGTGAGCTTTGTCGCGTTCAACCGTGTAGCCGAGGTCTTCGAAGAAAATGGTCAAGTACGAAGCAACCCGCGATTCATCTTTCGGTTCACCGTGAATTTTACAGAGATCGAGGAACAGTTGTTCCAGACGTGTTTCATTAATCATCCGCCCACCCGTTTCGTTTTGTAGCCCCGTTTTGTCAACTCTTCGATGAGCAGATCCCGCTGATCACCCTGAATTTCGATCACTCCGTCTTTGACCGTTCCGCCAACGCCGCATTTTGTTTTCAGATCTTTGGCCAGAAATTTCAGTTCGATTTCATTGAGTGGAATGCCGGTAATGACGGTAACGCCTTTGCCGTTTCTTCCTTTGGTTTCACGGCCGACCCGAACAAATCCATCGGAATCGTTTACTTTGGAAAGTTTCGTTTTGCAGACACAGGATTTCTCCGGTTTCCCGCAGGACGGGCAGATTCTCCCGTGTTCTGTTGAATAGACTAAGTCAGACATAATAAGCCTCAAGGTAAAAGGTTCAAGTTGAAAGTGAAAATCAATAGCCGAGTTTCTTTAGTGCCGCTTTCACATCGACCATTCTGCATTTGAGATGTAGTAGGTAAAGCTCCAATAAAGAATGAGAAATATTGCATTCCAAAACTGAATTATTGCAAGTAGATCACTCTTTTTTACAATTAATCTGGCAAGAATTCGATTTCCAAGTATGGGTAAACTCATTAGAGATGCCAGTATCATTACTATTCCAATCGATAGTGAATCGACCGAATAAAAGTGATTCAATCCTATGAAATTTCCAGCAATAATATTGATTCCCGTGGACAGCAGTGCAAAAATGAACAGATACTTTATGCTCGTTTCAATGAAATGCTTCATATGAATCTCCTTCACTGTTGAAATTAGCAAGATATCTGAAAACATAATAATCCCATCGAATTCGATGGCTTTAGAATTTCGTTTCGTCGTTTAATCGATTCTTCGTTTTGTCGTTGAATCGTTCTTATTCCAACCGAAGCATTCGACCATCATCCAGAAGGAGTTTCATCTGCTGAATTGCAATGGTATTCAGTTTTACCAGTCTTTCTGATTGAGGAATCTGCTCCCCGATAAAGTGAGCGTTCAGATTTTCCAGATTAGAGAGACAGACCAGTTGAGAAACATTGGCGAAATCGCGAATGTTGCCGGTTTCTTTGGGATTTTCATCTCGCCATTGCTTTGCCGTTTTCCCAAAGAGGGCCATGTTTAATATATCTGCTTCGGTGGCATAGACAATGGAGATTTGCGCCTTGGAAAGTGTCGGTGGTATGAGGTTTTCTTTGATCGCATCAGTGTGAATTCGGTAGTTTATTTTGGTCAGATTGCGGCGAATATCCCAACCAAGCTGTTTCTGTTCTTCATCTTTGAACCGCTGAAACTCTTTAATGAGATAGAGCTTGAATTCAACGGATATCCAGCTGGCAAATTCAAAGGCAATATCTTTGTGAGCAAAAGTTCCTCCGTATCTTCCTGCCTTGGAAATAATACCGATGGCATTTGTTTTTTCGATCCACTGTTTCGGTGTCATTGAAAAACTATTGAGACCTGCTTCTTTTTTAAACCCGTCGAATTCGACGGGGTTAAAATCGGAATTGTATAATTGTTCCCAAATTCCTAAAAATTCAATCGTATTTCGATTTCGAATCCAGCTACGGATAAGATCGTCTATTGCATCGCTATTTTTAAAACGAGCAATATCGGTCAGTGAAATGTAATCGTCCTTTGATTCACGATACACCGTAACTTCGGTTCCCTTTACTTCGATCTTTTTGTTTTTAGACAAGGTAACTCCTTGTGAAAGAATATTCTGATTTCTAAAGTGGTGAAATTCGACCACTTTAATTCCCCCGAATTCGGGAGAATTAAATAAGTGAAGAGTCTTCTTATTTATCCCAAATCATTTCTAATTCCATCGAATTCTATGGCTTTAGAATTTAGTTTCGTCGTTTAATCGCTTTGTCGTTTCGTCTTTCGTTGTGTCGATGAGTCGTTGATTCGTTGCATCAAAACAAACTCGTCTGCCCTACAAACGATTCACAAAAACTCTTTCGGTGAACCTTCGTCAGCCCGTGTTCAAGAATCGCATTTCGATGTTGCTCTGTGGGATATCCCTTGTTCGACGCAAACCCATACTCCGGCCACCGCTGATCATAGACGCGAAGGATCCGGTCGTGAACTACTTTGGCAATGATCGAAGCCGCCGCTATCGAAGCACTTTTGTCATCACCTTTGACAATGGTCATCTGCCGATCGACCGGAATGTTCGGAACCATCTTGTTTCCATCGACCAGCAGAAAATCCCAGCCCGGAATCGGCGTGGCAGATCGAAACATGGCGAGAAGTGATGCTTGAAGGATATTGATTCGATCGATTTCAGAGGGAAGAATGCAACACGCTTTAACCGCTAACGCTTTGGATCTGATTTCGAGGAACAACTCTTCGCGTTTTTTCTCAGTGAGTTTTTTGGAATCGCGCACGCCGATGATTGGATTGTTCGGATCGAGGATCACCGCCGCCGCAACGACCGGTCCCGCCAGAGGCCCACGACCAACTTCATCGGTGCCGATAATGATCCCGTGAATTTCACGCATCTGCCGGTCGAATTCGTAGAGATCATTTGCGGACGGAGCCACGAACAGTTCCGTTTTTGATGGAAATAGTTTTGTCTGCAAGAGCTTTGATCACGCGCCAGTAACTATCGTGTTCACAGACCAAAACTCGGTCGGCAATCTCTTTTGGAGAATCTGATTCGTAGACCGGAACACTTGCCTGATAGAGAATCGGTCCTTCGTCGTAGATTTCCGTGACCGCGTGAATGGTCACGCCGGAAATCTTTACACCAGACTCTTTTACAGCGTTGTGAACATTCATGCCGTACATGCCGTGTCCACCAAAAAGAGGCAGAAGTGATGGGTGAATGTTGATAATTTTATCTTTGTATGCAGTAATAAGCTGAGGAGGAAGCATTTTCATGTAGCCTGCAAGAACGATCAACTCAATTTTCGATTCTGATAGTTTTGCAAGAAGTGTGTTCGCATAGCTCAGTTCAGACTCAAAATGGGAAGGCGACATGTGAAGTGTTGGGATTTCTGCGGAACGAGCTCGTCCAAAACACTGAGCCTTGCTATTATTCCCAACTAAAAGAGCCAGATTTACTTGAAGATCACCGGATTTCTGTCGATCTATGATTGCTTGGAAATTCGATCCACTTCCAGACGCAAAGACTGCTATATTCATTCAATGTACCTATTTCTGTAACCGTTCTACTTTAGTAACAGAACCATCTTTAAAATTGATAGTGTAACGGAAACCGCTCCAAGTAATTGTCTTTTTAAAGAGAGTTCTTAGTGTGCCGTAAGCAGCTGTGTAAAATGAGATTGGTGATGCAAAAATAAAGGATTTCCAGTGCCCTTTCTCGCCGAATGCCGGAAATAGCAAGGTCAGAAGTATAGCAAATGCAGTTTGTATAAACCACGCAATTCCACCGGATAGAATGAAACTGCCACCGTTCATCGCCATTATAATTGCATAAACAAAAAGGGGATAGCTCGACAAATAACTGATTGCAGCCAGTTGTGCACATATCCATTCTGGACGCTGATGAGCCTTGAGATACATAACCTGACGTTCAAGCCAACGAACCGCCGACCGCAGAGATTTTATCGTATCACTGGTTGGGGTGATACAGTCGTAAGCAAAGAGTGTTGTTTCGCCTTCGCGCTTGAGAATTTGCGATAACGACATGTCATCAACAGAAGTGCGAAGCCACGTCTCCTTGACTTTGAGACGATCGTAATCAGCTCGCCGAATTGACATTGATCCACCCCAAAGGCCGGTGTTTACCTTGTGAGCAGCTGTGACAAAAAATGAGTAGAGTATAAAATTTTGAAGTGAATGGGCAAGATCACCCATATTTGTATCGGTAGGGTAGAGCCAACGAAACCCAGTGACAGCAGTAGCATTGTGAGAAAGCAACGGACTCGTAATACTCTTGATCCAGTTCGGAAACAATCGAATGTCCGAATCTGCAAAAATGAGAATTTCCGCATCAGAAACCGTATCAACGGCATTTACGAGATTGAAATTTTTCTGGCCACAATATTTTGTAATGCCCGCAACTACAAGACGGCCATTGCTGTGTTCTGAAATAATTTGTTTAATAATTGGAACCGCAGAATCAGATTCGCTTTCAACGGTGAGAACAACTTCGTAGTTTTTGTAATCCAAAGCAAAGAATGAACGGATGTTCATTTCGAGTGTGCTGTTAAACCCCTTACACGGGAGAATGACGGCGCATCTTGGTTCTTCTAAGTAGCTGTATTCTTTTGCTTTGTACTGCTTTTTTTTGTGAAGCGCATACAGAGCTGTAATCGTAACCAAGAGCGGAACAGAAGACGAAATAATCGTTATAAAAAGAATAAAAGGATTCATCGAGGATTTCCGTTTTTCAAAGTTGACCGCTGAAAATACTTTTTCCCTACTCTAACAAGACGTATGAATAGTATTCATTGCATATTATTACTATCGTAGAGCGAAATGAATAAAATGTTGCGTTGAAAAAGTCCACCACTGCAATCATTTTCCTGCTAAGATTCGGTAATTTAGAAAAACGGCAGGCATTATATTTCGACCATGATTGAATTAGACAAAATTAGTAGATCATTCGGGAAAAAAGAGTTGTTTAAAGAACTCTCATTATCTGTATCGAGTGGTGAAGTGTGTGGACTTGTAGGGCTCAATGGCATTGGCAAAACGACACTTCTTCGAATAATTGCAGGCACATTATCTATCTCAGCCGGAACAATTTCAGTACTCAACACTGCACCTAAACAATCCGGTTCGTTCTATCGAAGAATTGGGATGGTTCTTGATAATGATGGATTTAACACTAATTTATCATTTAGAGAGAATATCGAATTCTTCGCAAAACTCCGCAGAATTTCATCAGAAAAGTTACACGCCTATCTCCAATCATACTGGCAGCATCTTTGTAATAAGGTTGTACAAGTAAAACATTTTTCCCGGGGAGAACGAATGCAATGTGGCTTAGCTCGTGCATTTCTTGGATTTCCCGAACTACTTCTGCTCGATGAACCTGCATCCAATTTAGATATTGAA
>DYSA01000754.1 GCA_020726425.1 Fibrobacter succinogenes
ATCGATTGTTCGTGTGAAATTACAACGGCGAATCAGAAATGGTTCGCCGTTTTTGTTCGGTCTGTTGCAATAATGAAACAGGCGGTGCAACAGTTTGGTCATTCTATTCGATCATTTTGGGTCAATGAGAATGGTGGCATGGTGTTTGAGATGGTTTTGTAGGGGTAGACCAGCGTGTCTACCCTGAAAAGATGTTTAAAATTGATTCTATCGCTAGGCCGGGCGGACACGTTGATCCGCACCCTACGAAAAATATCGTTGCCGCCAGGGTGTCCTTCTAGGCGGGGACGATTGGAACGAGAAGAAGAAAATTAAATTGAATACCAACGGAGGAATCAATGTCAGTACAGAAAATCGATTCAAAAAAAGAACTCACCGAACTGATCGCAAACAAAAATGCTCTGGTGATGATTCACCACAGCGGATCATTGGCCAGTCGCACGGTGCTGAAAACCGTGACAGCCTTGGCCGATTCTGGCGTGAACGTCGGTGTCGCGGATATTCTTGAATACAAAGAGATATCCAAAGAACTGGGTGTTACCGCGGTTCCCACGGTGATTGGTTTTGCCGAAGGAAAAGAGAGTGATCGCACGATCGGTATTCAGTCCGAATCGTTCTATCGCGGATTGCTGGTTCCCAAATCAGAAAAACAAAAAAAGGTGATTCTCTACAAAACTCCCACCTGTCCGTGGTGTAATGTGGCGAAAAAACATCTCGATTCCCGTGGGGTATCGTATACGGAAATCGATGTGAGTACTGATTTCGCCGCCGCGGATCGACTCATGAAAAAGAGTGGCCAGACCGGTGTTCCTCAGATCGAAATCGGCGATGAGATCGTGGTGGGAGCGGATGTTAAAAAGATGGATGCTCTATTGGGATTCTAGGTCGATCCGTAAATAGTTCAACCGTGGAACGATCTCGAATTCAAATCACACACCCTATCTTTGCGATCCTGACAGAACCTGTTCGGGTTCTTTTCATTTTGAAAGAAGGTTGACAGAATCTGTTCGGGTTCTTTTCATTTTGAAAGAAGGTTGACAGAATCTGTTCAGTCTCTTTTCATTTTGAAAGAAGGGTGACA
>DYSA01000755.1 GCA_020726425.1 Fibrobacter succinogenes
TTGTCTTTTTGTCGATTAATCGTTTAATCTGCGACATATTTGCCTCGCGAATTAATAATCACCACTTTTTGTGCATTAACTCAGCGTAAACCCCTTCGCGCTTGAGTCGATACATTTGATTGAGAATCCAGGCCTGTTTTTTGTACATGTAGCCGCTCGGGTGAGCAATTTTGAATCGCACCGGATTGGGCAGTGAAGCGGCAATCAGTGCAGCTTGAGGACGGGTCACTTTTTTCGCCGATTTTCGGTAATAGGTTTGAGCCGCCGATTCAACACCAAAGAGATTTTTTCCCATCTGAGCGGTATTGAGATACACTTCCATGATTCGCCGTTTCGGCCAAATCACTTCGATCAGAAGCGTAAACCACACTTCCGCGCCCTTGCGCAACCACGATCGATCAGACCAGAGGAACATATTTTTCGCCACTTGCTGACTAATCGTACTGGCCCCTTTTTTCCGCCCCTTCTTTTTGGCTTTCGATGAATGATTGTATTTCACCGCTTTCATAATGGCGTTGAAATCAAATCCGTGGTGATCGAGAAACTGCTGATCTTCCGAAGCAATCACGGCATTCGGAAGATAGGGAGCCATTTTTTCGATGGGAATCCAGTGATAATAGATCTGAGAATCTTTTCCTTCGACCAAACAACGAATTTTGGTTTCCGCCATATACGCGGAAAAGGGAACCGGCACGAATCGAAATATAACGACCAGAAGAATCGACCCGACAAAAAGAAAAACCAACGTTTTCATTATAAACAGAAACAGGGAACCAATCACCCCCCGTTTTTTGCGCATAGGCATTTTTTTGACCGGTGCTTTTCGAGGCATACTCTTCTGATTTTGTACTGAAACAGTTCTACTCTTATTCATCTCTTCCCTTTTTCGTTAGCGGCCCAAAAATAGCTGAGTTCATCTTCATTGTGAGAACTGGATTCATTTTTTCCACACCGTTGGTTCTCTTATTGCTTCGCGCCCCAAATATCTCATCTTCTGCCAAAACGACAAAGTGATTAAACGACTAAACGTAAGCTAATTACGTTTTGTCTTTTTGTCGATGTAACTACTCTGGTACTTTA
>DYSA01000756.1 GCA_020726425.1 Fibrobacter succinogenes
TTATTATTGAACTTCATGAACCGCATTCATCTCGGTCAAGAGAATTTTCTGCAGTTCATCTTTCGGGAACAGCTGATACTCCGCCACGCCGATTGGCTTGTTCACATCCTGAAGTGCGATTTCTACATCGAGATGATCCTTGTCGGCACAGAGAATAATTCCAATCGACTGATTTTCATGTTCACCTTTTTCCAATCGATCCAAAAGCGAAAGATAGAGATTCATTTTACCCACATATTCAGCTTTGAACGCACCGATTTTCAATTCAATTGCCACCAGTGACCGCAAACCACGATGGAAAAAGAGCATATCTACAAAATACTCTTTCTCATTGTATTCAAGCCGATACTGACTACCGATAAAGCTGAACCCTCTGCCCATTTCCAGAATAAAAGTCCGAATCTTTGCAATGAGTCGTCCTTCCAGTTCCCGTTCGTGAATCGGTTCGGTGACTCCCAAAAATCCTAGATTGTATGAACTCTTGAACACTTCATTGGCGTATTGAGCATGCGGTTCGGGAAGTGCCGTATCAAAATTATTGGTCTGAATCTGCTTGTGCTGACTACTAAACGAATCCATTTTTATGGCATTGAGCAAAAGATCCCGCGACCACCCTTTGGAGATCGTTTCGTTTGCGTAGAACTCCACGTGAGAATCATTCGGTACTTTGTTAAGCAGAAGCAGATTATGTCCCCATGGCAAAACTGCGACAGCCTGTCGCAGTTTTGGGTCAGCCTGACAATAGCGTTCATAAAACCGTTTCATGTCCCATAGATTGCGAGGCGACACGCCCATATCGGGAAACTCCGCTTTAAGATCCACCGAAAGCTGTTTTACCACGCCGCTGCCGTACCCTTCGACAATCTGTTTTTCCACCAGAAGCTTACCCAGATTCCAGTAGACAGAATTAGTGGAACTGTTCACCTGCCGAGCAAGTGAACTGCGGGCCGTGCGAATTTCCGTGACCGCACGATCAAGAATTTCTGCGTAGTTGCTATCAATATCGTTCACTGGTTTTGCTATTTTACTCATGATTTTCTCCATCGTTTTCGATTGGGAAAGCGACTGTTGCGACCATTA
>DYSA01000757.1 GCA_020726425.1 Fibrobacter succinogenes
AGGCGAATCCCAATTCAAAACTTACTTGGGATTTTGCAACACCGATGAATGGGTGGGCTGGAGTAAGAATTAATGCAGACCGTGTGGTCAAACTTGATTTTACGTACATGAACATTTCTGTCTTGCCAACGAAAATTCATGATTTACAAAAACTCAGCAATCTTAATCTCGCTGGAAACCAATTAACGAAACTACCATCTGAATTTTGGCAAATGAAATCCATAGATACGCTCGACTTATCAGCAAACTCACTTACAACAATTTCAGACAGTATTGAATGTCTTCAGCAGATAAAAAAACTGGTGCTTTCAAATAATAAATTGACGGCTTTTCCTCTGAAACTTTATAATCTTGCTAACCTGCAATTTCTCTCTTTGTCTAATTGTGGACTTCGGGAACTACCGGGGGAGATCAGTAAATTGACTATGGTACATCATATTGATTTGAGTACGAATAGTATAAATAACTTACCATCTGAGATTTGTTCTATGAAAAGTCTTTGGTGGCTGAGTTTGAATTATAATCCTCTTGAAGCACTGCCAGAGAATATCGGTGACATTATAACCTTGGGATATTTGTATTTAGAAAATGTTAAAATTAGTAAACTGCCGGAGTCGATAGGAAACTGTACGAGACTAACGACGCTCTGGATTAGTGGCACTCCTAATTTAACAATTCCAACTTCAATTGGAAAACTTGTGAATCTTACAACTCTTCACCTCGATAATTGTGGCTTGACCACTATCCCTAAAGAAATTACCAATATCACACCATCAAAAGCTGTCGTCAGTGGATATAACCTTAGCGTCTTACTCAATAGCCTTGATGCGAGAAACTTAGATTCAGCAGTGGTACAATGGCTAGATAAATACCAACCCAACTGGCGAACCACCCAGAAAGATCCATCCCCGATTCTTTCACAAACCACCACAAAAACAGTGCCACTCACGGCGATCATTTCCGGAAATTCCCTGCGATTCACCGGAACCGTTCCAGCGGGAACATCGGTATCAATCTGCGATCTGAAAGGTCGAACAGTGGTCGAAGGATCGGTGATCGGCGAGTCGTTTGCGCTTCC
>DYSA01000758.1 GCA_020726425.1 Fibrobacter succinogenes
GTAATTCAATATTAGACAGTCGATTCATCGACTGTAATCAATAAGCGCTACAGCCCGGGCAAGTGTCGTGTTGTCGAATTATTTTGATTTCTGCTCTGATGTTCTCTATCATGGGATCGGCGGGGTTTTATCCGCTGAACTCCATACGCGTCTACCGGATCGATCCGTCGAAGTGGTGCCACTCCGTGTTGTTCAGGAAAGTTGTAGTCCAGATCGTTGTCGTCGTAGTTTCCCATGATCCATCAACTCCTCTGTCAGTGTAAATATCAAGTGACGTTCTGTGTGAAAATAGGTATACTCCAGCCAATATACTTCCAACAGTGAAGCACTTCATGAACGTAAAAATTGTATTACTGCTATTCTGTGCATTCGCAGTTCTTTCGGCTTAAGAAAAAAGTGATCCGCATGGGCTATCGAACCACGGATAAGCTCCCGTATATCAAAGAATCACCGGACAACAGCGGATTTTTTGAAGAATATTTTGGAGCCACGGCGAAAATGATCGGCTACAAGCTTGAACAAATAGTACGGCTTCCGAAAATGCGCGTCCTGTTTGCTCTCGAAGATGGCACGGTGGATTTCTACCCCATGTTTGCGTTCGACGAAGAGCGATCGAAGTATGCAGTGTGGTGCAAAAATGGGATTCAACAACGAGACATTGCAATTTCAAAGTCAACGCCGAAAGAGCTTCACACAGAACGAGACATTAAAGGTCTTACGGAAATTCGAGCTCTCGGGAACCCGGACTATCTTCCTTCGTTTAACAAAAACTATACACTCAAGTTCCCGTTGCAGAACTGGATGTGGAACGGGCGTTGAAAATGTTGAACGCTGGTCACGGGGATTTTTATATCTACGAAGAGGAGACACTTCGCTATTACATCTACGCACATAATCTCGCCGGATTCAAATTTCACCGGAACCTCGTCCGCCGTTCTTACCCTTCGACCATTGGATTTTCAATCAATTCGCCGTTGTACAAAGGAGAAAAGAATCCCATTATAATCCATCACTTCCGAAATTAGCATTGAATATGTCCGTGCGTCCTGTCAAAGGTTCTATTCCAGATCAATTT
>DYSA01000759.1 GCA_020726425.1 Fibrobacter succinogenes
CAGCAACGGCTACAGCGTGAAAGTGGTGCGCTCGGTGATCAGTCAGATTGCCACGGCGAATCACTAAATCAGCTCTTTTCTCGGCTCACGCGCACCTTTTTCCACTTCTGAACCGACAGATCAACCATATTTACGCTTCACTCTACCGGGAGTTCGTGTGAAACAGCATCGATTTAAACAGATCCACCTCGAAATCACCACACTCTGCAACCTCACCTGCCCGTTCTGCCCCAAAACAACGCGCACACCGCCGCATATTACTGAGCAACAGTTTGAATCGCGATTGATTCAGATTATTCCGATTACCGATTTGATCTACCTTCACCTCATGGGGGAACCGCTTTCTCATCCGCAGATCCGCGAAATGCTCACCGCAGCGGAACGACTTGCGGCGCCAATCGGGATCACCACCAACGGAACGCTAGTTCACCGGCACATCGACACGCTCAGTTCACCGGCGATCAAGCAACTCAACGTGTCGTTTCACGCTTTCACCGATCCGGACAAAACACGGATCTGCGCCGAAGCGGTTCAGGAAGTGGCGAACCGCAATCCCCATCTCTATATCAATATTCGCCTCTGGCAATCGGGGGTGAATACGGATTTTTCCGATGATCCCGTGGTTTCGACAATTCTCGATCAGTTAGGTGTTGCCCCTTCGATCTTGAGTGAACATCAGTTTGGCATCCGCGCCAGTCGCAATATCGGCGGAAATCTCTACATCCATTTTGATCGCCCGTTCGACTGGCCGGGAAACGCAGCGCCGGATCGTTGCGGAACTTGCCACGGTCTTCACACCCAGATCGGAATACTCACCGATGGCACCGTAGTTCCCTGCTGTCTCGACAACGAAGGCCGGATTCCTCTGGGAAATATCGATCAACAGCCCATCGAACAGATTGTGGGATCGGTAAAAGCCAAAGCGATTCGCGGAGGATTTACGCGCGGGGAAATGATCGAGTCACTTTGTCAAACCTGCGGGTACGCTCAAGATCGGTTCGGTCAGAAAAAACAGGTGGTTCAGCGAAGAGAAATGCTGAATCGGTGAATCGTTCCATGGCAACCTCGTCGGGG
>DYSA01000760.1 GCA_020726425.1 Fibrobacter succinogenes
TGCGACTGCCATAGTTCCTCCAGAGTACAAGTAAACGTATGGTTAATAATACTAAATAGAGTAACATTTGTCAAACGATTGGTAATTTGATTTAGTTCCCTGTTGGTTTGACCTTCGGTAATCCACATAAGCATTATCATCCTTTCTGAAAAAAGTAGTTGTATCCCTTAGGATACAACGCTATATTATCCAGTATGATAGAAATAAGACAAACAGAGACATTTTCAAAGTGGCTGGCGAACCTTCGCGACATATGGGCAAAAGCTCGTGCAATGGTTCGAATCGACCGGACTAGTCTCGGACTTATTGGCGATTTAAAGCCTGTTGGTGATTCTGTTTCAGAACTACGAATCGACTACGGTCCCGGATATCGGCTCTTTTACACTTGGCAGGGACGCGAATTGATACTGCTTTTGGTCGGTGGCGATAAAAGTTCACAGGATCGGGACATTCAAAAGGCAAAATCTCTGCTGGCAAATCTTAATTCGGGGGAAGAAAAATGAAAACGAAAACAAGACCATACGATGCGGCGGAATATCTCGCTTCAGAAGAAGAGATGGCGGCATACCTCGAAGCGGCATTAGAAGAAGGTGATCTTTCTTTGGTCGTTCAAGCTTTGGGGACTATTGCGAAAGCCCGCGGAATGTCTCAGATTGCCCGTGAAACAGGACTTGGACGCGAAAGCCTCTACAAAGCTCTTTCGCCTGAAGGCAATCCCGAATTTGCAACGGTTCTGAAAGTTGTAAAAGCTCTGGGAATGCAACTGCACGCAGAATCAATCCACGCTCCCATATAATTTTCTGAGTTAGAAATTGTTGCTCTGGAGTTGCTATTTTTGGGATTGAAAATCGATGATTTGCGAGATGACAGAAAGGGATTCCGCACTTCATCCACTCGATTTTCCTGTGGGAAAAGCGAGCGGACTTGGCGGTTGTTTGAAGAGTGAAAATCCTAATCTGAACGGTTGGTTTGACCTTCGGCAATCCACATGAGCATTAAGGGGGGATTGACAACCATAGGTAAGTAGTCCAACTTAAATAATCGACATTTCTGGATGCTTAAAATCAATGAA
>DYSA01000138.1 GCA_020726425.1 Fibrobacter succinogenes
CAGGAATACTTTTCGATATATTATTCTAACAAAGAATAGTATTGGAGAAAATAATATGGCCAAGAATGAACTTGTCTCGTTAGCACTTCTGACCGTAGCACCACTTCATGCCTACGCGATTAGTGCGGTGGTTGACCAGATGGGAATGGAACACTGGGCTCAGGTTTCTCGTGCGTCTCTCTACGCGGCACTGAGTCGCCTTGAAAAACGGGGAGCCGTGGCGGTTCATACCGAAAAAGTAGACAACATGCCGGAACGGAAAGTCTACTCGATCACGGCTGAAGGTTCAGCGATGTTTCACGAAGAACTTTTCGAGGCAATTGCAAAGGTGAACAAGAACGATGCGACGCTCTTTCATCTAGCGGTGAACTTTTTTATCGGGGCAACTCCGCAAGAGGGAATCACGTGGGCGAACGATCGACTCACGGCACTTCGCTTTGGTGAAAAACATCTTGGCGAACAGCACAACCATCTCTCGGAAGAGTATTGTGCCAGTGGATTGATCACGATCCGCGCCGCTCAAAAAATTGTCGCCGCGGAGATCACTGCAACGGAAGAGTTTATCACCCTTCTGGAAACGAAACCTGATTTCTACAAGCAGTATCATGAATCATTTCGGCAACAATTGACGCAGAATGGTTCCGATGTAAAAAGTTGCAATAATTTCTCGTGAACATTCGTCTACACGACCTGTTCACCAAAAGTACAAACAAAAAAGATCAATTCCAAAGGAGATGATCGAATGAAACGAAAACCGATACCACTTGTTCTTATCATGGCTCTGTCCGTTTTGTCCGCAGGCGAACTGACCTTAGAACAAGCTCGAAAACAAGCACTTGAATCGGGCTGGAAAATCCGTATGAATCAGACCGATAACACCGCTCGCGAATGGCAAAAAAAGAATGTCATCTCCGGGTATCTCCCCAATGTAACCTACGGTGCGACACTCATGAAAATGGATGAAAAAACCGTCGATCGGGCAAACATGATGTTCCCTGCCGATCCCGCACTTGATCCGCTCAAAACTCGTAGCAATTCACTCTCCCACGAAATCTCCGTCAGTCAACCGCTGACCAACGGCGGTATGGAGATTATTGCAATCAATATAGCTAAACACACCCGTTCCGCTCAGATTTCCGGTTATAAAGCAGACAAAGAAGATCTAATACTCTCGATCACCAAAGGGTATTTCGAGTTTCTTAAAGCTTCAGAGCAAAAATCGATTCTTACAGCGGATCTCGAATGGGCGAAGAAAAATTTTGAAACAGCAAAAATTCGATTCAGTGGCGGAATGATTTCTCGTCCTGACCTAATCCGCTGGCAACAGCAGGTTACCGAAAAAGAGCACGCACTTAACCAAATGGAAGCGCTCGGGGCGATTAGCCGTTCTTCGCTGGTGCAAACAATGGGTAAAGATCCTTTGACTGCCGATTCATTCGAGCCAGAATCGTTTGAAACATTTGAAAAGCAGTTTGCAACGTTGAACAACCTTCCCGATGGATCAATTTCTGAAAACAGCCGCGTGCAATCCCTCGAAGCGTACAATCTTCTTTCCGAAGACGGTCGCAAGATGGCTGTGGCATCATTTCTCCCCAAGGTAAATGCGTTTGCAAAGTATTCTAAAGATCAGGCGTGGGACGAGATATCTACGGTCTACAACAAAGATGGAACTCTGGCTGGCGGAATTTCGCTCAATGTGCCGCTCTTTTCTGGCGGAAGAAACTCAACTGCCTATCTCGAAAAAAAGTATGATGCAATAAAAAGCAAAGTTGAATTAGAACAGACCAAGAGCGGACTGGCGGTGAATCAGATTCGAATTCGTGAAATGTACAACGCCACCAAAGAGTCCGTGGCGAGTGCAAAAGATCTGGTTACCGTCACCGAAGAGTCACTGGACATGATGAATACTCGCTACAACGCGGGACAGTTGACGCAACTTGATCTTCTCGATATGAACCGTGCCTTGATTGGTGCGAAAATTGGATATATGACAAAAGTTCTTGAAACAATCTCACTCTACGAAGAGTACATGATCGCGATCGGAAAAACGGAGGATTTAAAATGACTACAATGAGAAAATTTACACTCACTACAACGGCGGCGCTCTTATTGATCGCTCAAGGGTGCGAAAAAGAGACAAAAACAGAAACTGTCGTTGAACCGGCAATCGCTGTAGAAGCATCGCTTGCGAAAACCGTAACGATCACCGACACGATCCGCGGAACCTCACCAATCCAAGGGTTCAATGACGTGATGATCTCATCGCGCAGTGCCGGAACAATCACCGGTGTTCCGATCAAAATTGGTCAGAAAATCGGCAAGGGATCAATGTTAATCTCTGTAGATGATCGCGTTCAGCGCGCTTCGGTAGTGCAGGCCGAAGTCGCAGTTTCTCAGGCGCAACTGGCGTATAACGTTGCAAAGGAGCTGTTTGAAAAAGGAAACGGATCCAAAGCGGAACTGATCGGCGCCGAAACGGGACTCACCGCGGCAAAAGCGGGACTTTCAATGGCAAAACTCAATTTTGAAAACTGCCGTACCACTTCACCAATCGCGGGAATAATCACCTCCGTTGACAATAGCGTTCAGGTGGGAGCTACCGCAGGCCCGGGCCAACCGATTGCTCGCATTGTCGATATTTCGAAGCTAAAACTAAATCTCTTTGTGAGCGAAACCGAAGTGGGACGTATCAAGGCGGGGCAAAAGGTAGAAATCTACGTAGCCGCCACAAATAGTTCGCTCACCGGAACCGTAACCGCCGTTGCTGCGGGATCGACCCAGGGAACCGGATCATTCGCCGTGGAAATTGCGGCGAACAATCCCGCTGAAACCGTAAAAGCGGGTATGGGAGCGACCGCGGCGATTGTCACCGGAACAAGTAGCTCAGGAATCGTTATTCCTTCAAAGGCGATCACCGAAAAAGATGCTAAATCGGGTGTGTGGATCGCTTCGGGATCAACGCCGAAATTCGTACCTGTGAATTCGCGCCCTACCGGAGCGGGTAAGGTGATGGTCGATTCGGGACTCGCCGATGGTGATTCAATTATTGTCAGCGGAATTTCACGGCTTACGGCGGATGCAAAAATCGCCGTTACTCTTGCAAAATAACAGTTTAGAAAACGAGGAAGTCAGATGAATATCGGACGTTTTTCACTCAATAATACGGTGTTGATCACCATTTCCCTGATCGCCATGTTGACGCTCGGGGTACTCTCCTACAACAAACTCCCGCAGGAAATGTTTCCAGACATTTCATTCTCTTGGGCTTTTGTGGTAGTTCCCTATCCCGGAGTTTCAGCGGAAGACGTTGAAAAATCAGTCACCGTTAAGGTCGAAAATGAGATTGCCGATCTGGACAAGGTTAAAAAAATCACCTCTGTTTCTCGCGAAGGTGTCTCCTTTGTGCAGGTAGAATATGAAGATGGCGTTTCCAAAACAGAAATGAAAACGCTTCTGCAGGATCTTCGCGGTGAAGTTGACAAAGTTGATTTCCCTGAAGATGCCATGGATCCCCAGATCGAAGAGTTCTCCACCGCCGATTTCTTGCCGATCATCACGATCAACATGGGCGGTAAGATGTCACCAGAACGGATGAATGAGATCTCTCGCGAATTAAAAGAGAGAATCGAACGGGTGACGAATATCTCCAAAGCAGAAATTGTTGGCGGACGCAAACGGGAAGTGTGGATCGAAACAGATCGCAACAAACTTGAAACGTTTGGAATCTCTCTCGATGAAATTGCCGGAGCGATTCGCGCGCGTCATCTCAATATTCCCGCCGGTAAAGTTACCACGCCGGAAGGAAAATTTCTCCTGAGAACTCTCGGAGAAATTGAATCGAAAGATGACTTTGGTTCTGTGATTGTTCGCCAGATTCCCGGACAGGGATCAGTGAAAGTAAGCGATGTTGCAGCGATTGGTAACGGTCTTGCAGAATCGGACTACGACGTGCGCGATGCTGGACAGGATGCACTTTCCATTCTCGTTTCAAAAACGTCTGGTGGAAACTCCATTCAAGTGGTTGATGATGTCAAAAAGATTGTAAAAGAGTTTGAAAATCGCTACAAGGGAGAACTGAAATTCACGCTCTCCGGTGATACGACCGTCCAGATTCGCGACACCATGAAAAGCCTCGGGAAAAATGCTCTCATGGGGATTCTCTGCGTCGTCTTTTCGATCTTTATTTTCCTCGGATTCCGCAACTCGATTATTATCGCTATCGGAATTCCCGCGACCTTTGCGGTGACCTTTTTGGTTATGGAAAAAACAGGACAGTCGCTCAACGGAAATTCGCTCTTTGGGTTGGTAATGGTAATGGGGATGCTCGTTGACCATGCCGTGGTAATGATTGAAAATATCTACCGATACAAACAGAACGGATTTGATTCCGACAAGGCTGCGGAGTTGGGAACGAACGAAGTTGTCTGGCCGGTTATTGCATCGGCGGGAACAACCATTGCCGCGTTCCTTCCCCTTATGCTTTTGTCTGGAATCATGGGAAAATTCATGCGAATCATCCCCATGGTGGTCTGTACCGCTCTGGCGATCTCCGTGGTGATCACACTTCTCTATATTCCCCAAATGACCCATCGAGTAGGAAGTTCTGCAAAAGACGACCACCATCTTTTGGTAAAACTGCAGGAGTGGTTCCGCGGAATCATGCGTACACTGTTCCGCCACCGTTATAAGACGTTTATTCTTTCATCCTTGGTAGTGGTATTATCACTCTTTGGATTCTCGGTGATTAAAATGGAACTCTTCGCCGGCGAAGCACTTTCTCGTTTCAAGATCAATATCACCCTCCCTCGAGGTGCTAATCGATCTGAAACAAACGCGGTGGTGAAACAGTACGAATCGAAGATTCTTCCTCTGATCGGAACCAAAGAGTACACCGGACTGAACACGACCGTCGGTTTTCAAGTCACCGAATCGGAATGGCTCACCGAAGATAACGTGGCGCAAATGACCGTTCTTCTCAAGGAGAAATCCGAAGGGCGGACGCGAGCAGTTACGGAAGTTCGCGATGAAATTAAAAAGATGTGCGAAGTGATCCCCGGAGCTGACAAGGTAACATTCGACATTGAACAGAGTGGCCCTCCCGTTGACAATCCGATTTCTCTGAGAATTCTTGGCGATGATCTTGGTCAACTGGCCGATGTGGCGGATAAGATCAAAGCGAAAATTGCCACCTACGAACCAAAGGGGATTTACAATATCACCGATAACGTAGAACGCAATTCACCGGAATTAGTGGTGAGAGTAAACGAACCCTTGGCTCGCGAATACGGATTGTCCGTTGCTCAAATTGGAATGGCTCTTCGCAATGGTGTCGAAGGAATTAAAGCGGCGACCTACTTTGACAATGACGAAGAAGTTGATGTACTCGTTCGCTTTTCCGAAGCAGACAAGAACAAACGGGAATCGTTTACATCGCTTAAGTTTACCACTCCTTCGGGAACCCAGATCCCCTTTGCGGCGGTCTGTTCAATCACCGAGGAGAACGGAATCGCGAAAATCCTTCGCACAAACCGTTCTCGCGAAGTGAAAGTCGAAGCTGATGCGAAAGACAAAATGGTTGTTCAGAAAGAAGTAAATCCGGAACTGATCAAATGGTTTGAAACAGAGATCGCTCCAGCATATCCCGCGGTTACACTCAATACCGAAGGAGAGTTTGCCGAGTTTGCGCGGATGATGAACGACATTTTAGCACTTCTTTTTGTGGGGATTTTTGCAATTTACATGATTCTCGGTGCGCAGTTCAAATCGTTCCTTCAGCCGCTGATTATTCTGTTCACCGTGCCCTTTGCACTTATGGGAGTGGTTGTGTACTTGATAATTTCCGGAACCCCACTGAACCTCACGGTGATGTTTGCTCTAGCGGCACTTGTGGGAACGTCGGTAAATGCTTCGATCGTACTGATCTCCTTTATTAACAACCGTCGTCGAGTTGATAAAATGTCTACCGAAGATGCCGTTGTTGATGCGGCGGTGGTTCGTATGCGTCCAATTATGCTGACCACGATCACCACAATGATCGGTCTGGTTCCCATGGCATTTGGCGGAAATGAAACCTGGGCACCCATGGCTTCCACCATGGTAGCCGGTTTGATTGTTGCGGTAATCGGTACATTTACCGTGATCCCTTCGGTCTACGGTATTATTGACGATATCACGACAAAACTTGGGTTCAAGATGCAGCTCGAAGGGGAATAGTTCTCTTTTTAGTTCGAATATCAAAACCGCCGAAGAGAAATATCCGGCGGTTTTTTTTTATCTCGTTGTTCTCGTTCCAAGGCTCTGAGATTGTGCAAGAATCCAATTCTATCCCCAAAAA
>DYSA01000139.1:0-2691 GCA_020726425.1 Fibrobacter succinogenes
CGGACTCCTTTAATGCCGGTGAAATCTCCAACTGTTTTTCGGGAATTGTCTTCGCAATGATCGGTGTCAAAGAATCGCGAACTTCCAGAGTCGGTTCTGGTTCTTGGATAGGTTCCGGTGCAGTTATCGCCGATTCTGGAGCAATAGATGGAAATTTTAGTTCTGACAGAATTTCAGGAACTCGTGGACGAATCGATTCAGGTGAATGATCGGCCAATTTTTGAGCGATCACTTCAGACAATGATCGAGGCGGTAATTGAAACGGTTCAGTTTTGATACTTTCACCGGAAAGCACTCCTGATTCTTTGGGAATCAGCGGAATCGAAGGTAGCTCAGAATGAACTAACGTTGCTTTCGCTTCAGCTTGAGTGGAAAACTTTTCCGTTGGATTCGGTATGATTTTTGGTGGAACAGCGGTAGTCGATTGTTTCAAATCACCATAAATCGGGGTAGGTTTTTGTTTAAAATAACCAGTGGCATCACCGGTTTCAGCATTCAAAAGCGGTGAACCATCGCCACTAGATTTCACGGGATTTTCACTTCCGCCAATTTCTGATTTCACACACTCGACAATCGCAGCCAGTCGATCAACGGTGAAAGTAACCGGTTCAATAAGTGAAACGATTCGAGTAAACAGGGTATCTCCTTTTGGAGCAGCCAGCATTTCGAGAGCTCTATCTACTGCCAGTTTCACAAACTGCCCCGAACGTTGTGAATCGGGAATCGCACGTAACTGCATTTCTAAAGGAATCAAACGCTTCTCATCCAGCGGAAGATTACTTTTACTGAATAACTCCGCGAAGGTTTGCACATTAGCCACCGAAGAGATTGTTGGAAAGCGAGCGGCGGCGAATCGAATAATCTCTGGCTGAAGTGATGGTTTATCTGCAATTTTCTGGTAGAGTGGCTGAGGAACTGCACTTTCCACAGGTTTGGCAATTGGCAGAATCGAAGAAGTCACCGCCGACTTCTGATCTGTACTGACTGACTTTTCAAATGGTTGAGTAGCGTATTGCACAAGAGAAAGCGGCTCAGATTTGAGCACCGCCGTGAGCGTTGCCACCGATTTTTCAACGAGATTTTTTGAGAGTACCGGCTCCGTTATTGGTATTTTTTCTAATGTTCGAGCAACCACTTTGGATTCACCGGGATCTTTTTGAATAATTTCATTTTTAGGTGAAACTCCAATTTCCACCGGTGATCCTGTTTTTTTTGCAGAAATATCAATTGCGGGTTCAGAACTATTAGGTTTCTTTGAAGTTTGCTCTCCTTCACTTTTCCCCAAAACCACAACCGGTTCTAAACTCTCTTGAATAACCGCTTGTAAAGGTTCACGGGGCAACTGTTTTGGCTGGTCTAAAGGTGAACTTTTTTGAAATGTGGCAGGCAGATTCGACGGCTGAACAGGAGAATCACTGTCGATGAGCTCTGTGGTTTCCGGCAGAAGCAACGTTTCCATTGGAACAGACCGCAGGGGAATCACCCCTTTTTGCGAAATCGGATCAGATCCTTGCGGAAAAATGAGTTGTGTCAGCAGTTTAAAAGTACGATCTTTCTGCTCTGGAGAAAGATTTTTCACCGCTTCGGGAATGGTATCGAGCAACTCAGTAAGTATCGCACGAACCATAACAACGAGCTCTGAACTTTCCGGAGTAATTGTCGAAGAGAGCGGCGACTTGCCAGATTCGTTTGCAGTTGAAGCAATCGCATTTCTCACTTTATCAATGACTTCTGATCGAATATCCGCGGGCATATCTTTCAGAATTTCCATTGCGGTCTGGACAATTTTCTGGTCGTGAAATGAAAGTTTTTCATTTACTTTTGAAAGAGGCACACCACTAATTGATTGAAAAATCTGATCCGAATTGGCATCAGCGAGGTTTACGTGATCAGAAAGAACTGATTTTTCAATCCCTTGGGGCGTCTGAATGAATGCAGTCACCGGGAGTTCGACCTGATTTCCCGCTTGAAGCTGTTGCCCAGAAATCATCACCGGAAAAAGCTGGTTGCTTCCCGGAATTTTCACCATATACTGATTGGGGGTTTTTGCCGATGCCGTGGCGATCTCCACCGAAATTGTGGGAACAGAAATACTGTTCACCGGGGAATACGAAGCACTATTCCCCTTGATTTCCATTTATGACCGTCGAGCCATGGAAAGAATCAGTTGCACCTCACCAACACTCATGGAGAGCTTGCGAGCGATTTCGGAAGGAGTGAGTTCTGCTTCTGCAAGTGCGAGAATTGTTTCACGAGCTGTCAGTGCACGCGGTTGCACCGGTTCTGGAGGTGTCGGTTCTTCGTAAAACTCTACCCCCGTGGATTCAGCAGGTTCATCCATGACGGCACTCATTTCAGAATCGAGTTCCGACATAATATCTTCTAACCCATCGTACAACGTATCGAACGGCTGAAGTTCATCAGAAAAATCAGTAGCATGTAAACTTGGTTCTTCATCAAAATCGACGGCAGCGGCCTGCTTTTCCACCGATGCTTTTTTAGCCATCAACTCAGCGAGCATCTGTTGCACAAACTGCGGATCAGAACGCGAAGAAACAGTTTCTTCAACAATCGATGGAACTTCTTTTGGAGAAGATTCTTCACTCTGAGATTTCATCATTCCCTGCCGAGTATAGGTTGCCTTAACAACAGCAGGCTCTTCGACTGCAGTTCTCTTACCTGTATCGACGG
>DYSA01000139.1:2791-6330 GCA_020726425.1 Fibrobacter succinogenes
GTGTTGGTTGAACCATTTTCTGTGTTGGTTGAACCACTTTCTGTTTTACCGGAACCGGCTGTTCGGCGACCCGCTTCATCAACTTTTTTCTTCGAGATATTTTAATACCTTGTAAAGCTAATAGAAGCAGAAGTGCAATAGCGGCAACGGCACCAACGAGAACAATCATCCAATCCACAATTGAAGTAGGAAGGGAGAGCGATCTCGATTTTTTTTCTCGAGAATTGGCCCCTGTAACGGCATCGTCATTTTCAGAAAGGTCTTGATTACCAGACGTTTCTTCACTCTGCATATCGATTGAAGCCTGAATACTTTCAGCCTGTTCGACAATCGACTGAAGATCGTCGCCATTTCGACGAGCATCTTGAATCGCATATTCTAATGAATCAAGTGTTGCCAACAAACTATCCCGCCGAGAAGTCGACTTTGTCGTAAATCCACTTACGATACTTGTTAGTATTAATATTATTCCTACTATTTGAACACTCGTACTTCGCATACTTTCCCTTCGGAATATTCCCCGTGCATTTTAGTGTGGCTATATTATATAATATAGTATCTGAATGTATCTGTTTAGTGAACTGCCTGCAGATGAATATTTTCTGTCATAAGTGCATTACACAGAATACTCTTAAACCTTGTGACAGGGAAAAACGTTATGATGAGAGTAATAGTACACCACAACAGTACGCCAATTAAAACCTATCAGTTCACGACAGAATCTGTCACAGTTGGTCGTCTTGCTACAAACACAATTCCTATTAATAGCATGGGTGTATCGCGCCACCATTTGAAAATCGAACGCGAATCAGCCTCAGGAAAAATGTTCGCTGAAGATCTGAGTTCACTCAATGGAAGCTTTATTAACAACCAAAAAATTTCTCGCATGGCATTTGCAAGCGGTTCTGAAATCGTTTTAGGAAAATATTCGCTCATGGTTGAATTTACAGACGAAGAGCCTGAAGTTGTAGTTCCACCAGTAGCTGTTCCTGAAGTTCAAGTTCAGCCCGTTGTTGCAACGGTTCAGGAAGAACGACTCACTACTACGATTTCAACTGATGCAACTGCGACAAGTGAACATGCGGCTTCACTTATTCTTAATGAGCTGAAATTAATGTCAGACAACTCTGATATATCTCATTCATATTCAGACGTATCACTTCCCGTAGTAACAACAAGCGACGAACTTGAACTGATGGATGATAACAGTAACGCAATCTCATACGCAGAACCTCAAGCAAATATCATTGTGGATAGCTCTGTATCTGTGACTGAGACTCCTGCTGCTTCGAACTTTGTATTTACCAGCACCACTCCAGCGAAAAAGGGCCCTGTTGATGCTGAAGAGCTTGACCACTCTGCAGTAAATGCCGTTCTAATCGACTTGAATCGTCAAGTTATCTACAAAATCAACAAAACTCGCATGACTTTCGGAAGTGATAAGAGTGCAGATATCTTCGTGGAAAGTGGTGTATTCTCTTCGGACAACCTCGCTACTTTAACTCTCGAAGATAACAACTTCCTTATAACAAAAGGAAATGGGAAACTGAAAGTTAATGAGAAAAAAGTTCCATCTCACCTTCTTTCTCACAAAGATAAGATCAAGATTGACAACAGCGAGTTTAGTTTCATGATTAAAGACAACGGGTAATGTGAGAACTGCAATAATATCTGATATTCATGGAAATTTAGAAGCACTAACAATGGTTCTAACCAGTATATACGACCGTCAAGTAGACCGAATAGTCTGCCTCGGCGATATTGTAGGATACGGTCCAAATCCCAATGAGTGCGTACAGTTGGTGCACGAACATTGTGCACTAACCATTATGGGAAATCACGATGCAGCGGCGTTCAACCCGCTTATGGCTCGTGACTTCAATCAGAATGCACGCTACGCGATTGAATGGACTGCTTCAGTTCTTTCAGAAGAGAGTAAGCAGTTCCTCAGTTCACTACCCATGATGGAAACTGTTGGTGATGTGACGTTTGTCCATGCGACGCCGTATGATCCATATCTATGGTATTACATCTCTTCGCTTGAAGATGCCCGATTCAATTTCAATTTTTTCAAATCAAAATTCTGTTTTATTGGCCATACACATATCCCCGGCTTGATTATGTATAACACACTGGGAAATAATATTTCAATTTATAAACCGGTACAGTTCGATTATAGCAGTTTTGAGCAAAATCGTTTTATCGTGAATATCGGTAGTGTGGGACAACCACGTGACCGAAATCCCGAGAGTCGTTATGTCATTCTGGATGAGACAGCTGAAACTGTTGATTTCATACGAGTCCCCTACGACATTGCCACCTATCAAAATAAAATGGCATCGCTTAGTATGCCACCATTTCTCATCAGCCGAGTGGAAACAGGACGTTAATTTTCGTTATTCACGGCTCTAAATTATCTTCACATCACGCCAATGAACATCAAGTGACAATCTTCTCGGCGAGAATCTGTGGAACGCAACAATACCCTCGATCTTTTAAAAATTATTCTCGCCTGCATGGTCATTGGTCAGCACACTGCGTTTGGAATTGATATATCAAAAGATTTTGCATTCCTTACTAGAAATGGACTATTCCGCATTGCGGTACCACTCTTTTTTATTCTCAATGGCTACTTTTTTACCCGAGTGATTGACACCTCAATAAAACCATGGATCACTCGCACAATGACTCTTTACGGAATCTGGATGATTCTTTGTCTGCCGCTCTGGTTCAATACCACCCTTCTATCATCAGCGAATATTCATACCCTTTTTGAAAATATCATATTTGGATACTATCATCTCTGGTATGTCATCGCGCTCACCGGTGCGGGAATCCTGCTCAAACTATTGCGAAAATATTCAGATAAAACAATTGGAATCATTGCACTAATACTCTTTTTCTCTGGAATTGCACTAGAATACGTTAATCTATTGAATCCTCTTCATTCTCAAAAAATGTCAAAAATCCTCAATACTCCATGGCTCTATAGAAATGCTCTTCTTTTTGCATTCCCATTCCTAACAACGGGGTATCTCATTCAAAAACAGTCATTAGACAAACGTTTTACGTCAATTCCGACGTGGTTTCTGATTCTTGGTGGTCTGGTACTTCCCGTGATTGAATCAGCGCTACGTCTTCATTTTTTCCCAAAAGCTGGATCGACAAATATCTTTGCCGTTTTAATCGTCGCTGCCCCGATGGTATTTATTGGAATAAAGAGACTCAAAATTACCGGATTCAATAAAAATCTCGCGGCATTTTCATCGGCACTCTATTTTGTTCACCCTCTGATCATCAAACTACTAAAAGAAATGACACACCTTCACACTACGAAACTGACTTTCGCTACAATCGCTGCTTGTTCCGTCGTTGCACTGATCTTGATTCATTTGAACAAACGATTAAAAGTTCTTCTGTAATCGTATAGATTGGCATTATTTCATAAAATTGTTGAATGAGATCAAGGCAACAAGAAAGAATCGTTCACATAATTTGTCAAAAATATACAAAAAGGGTTACTACTCAGGTACCACGAA
>DYSA01000140.1 GCA_020726425.1 Fibrobacter succinogenes
AAATGAAAAAAGGCACGAAATTTCTTTCGTGCCTTTTGGGAAACGGAGGGAAAACGTTAGTGTTTAATCCCCAGTTTTACCGGAATAACATCTTGCTGGATCACGTCACCGCTCTGTGATTTAACACTGATTTGCGCTTGGTAGATTCCAGAACCGAGGGAACGACCGACGTTGTTTTTTCCATCGAAACTAAAGAGGAGAACTCCTTTGTCTTCGATAAATTCAAACTCTTCGTTGGGAACGATTATGTTGCTTACGGCATCATAAATGGTAATCGAAGCAGATAAGTTTTCACCGACACGATTTCCGTATGGACGAATTATTATCGCCTGAACTTTCTCTTCCGATTTTCCATATTTGTCGCGAAGGATTCCGTTCACTTCGGGTTCGATCACCTTGAAAGGATTGGGAACAACAATTACTTCGTACTCCGCCGGAAGAAGTACCGCGGTGAACGGCACATACGGCGTCTGCTTCTCCTGAGTATTTCCGTGAAGATCGCGAATAACAGCGTCTTCGCCGAGGATACGGATCGAATCGCCGGGAGCCGGAATCCGTGGATCTTCATCCTGACGAATCCGGGAGAGCACGGTCACGGTGGTTCCGGAAATCGTTGCTTTGTCTGCGACATTGATGCGGTAGGTCGTGTTCGGAGATTTTCCGATCACACCAAATACTTTGTCATTGCCGGAACCAAAATCAATTCCTTCAATCTCTTCGGAGAAGTTCAGTTTCACTGTGTCATCGAACTCCGCAAGATCTTCGGTGAGTTGGATACCGTGATACTCTGCGTAGTTCACCAGAACCGGAGCCATCCAGTCTTGGCCGGTGAATGTGACCGAGTCGGTTTTGTTTGTCAGATCATCGGGCTGAGCGAGCGTTATGTTCCCGTATTTTCCCGATTCAATAGAGGTCACTCCGCGATAGAACTGTTCGCCGGTGAGATCTATGGTCAGTTCATCGCCTTTTCCCGCAATGTTTCCAGCGGTACTGTTTACCGTTTTGATTGAAGAACGATCGGATTCTGAAGGCCACCCAAATTGAACGGTGAAATCTTTGATTCGATCGGTATTAACGGTTTTTTCAAGTTTGATCTGAAGTTGATCCATTTCTCCATCGCTATCGGTGTCGCGGAATCCCGACTCGGATTCGCGAACGCCAATGGGACGGTAGATCATTTCGATTTTTACCTTGATGTTGTTTTTGTGAGCACTGTTGTTCAGGGTGTCTCGAATTGACGACTCACTGACAATCATAGCTTCTTGACCAAAGGCGATACCATCGGAATGATTAAACGTAACCAACCATTTCGATTCAGAAATCATCACCACTTCTTTGGTGTATTTGTTTCCTTCGATATTGAGAAGTTCCGATGCGCCTTTCACTCCCTGAACAGGTTCGGAGAATGTAATAAGAAGCGTGTCGTCATTTCCGCTGTTGTTTTCGTATAGTTTCGCCGATTGTAAAACGGGACCAACTTTGTCAATCAGCTTTCCTGATGTTTCACCACTGGGGAAGGTTAATTTTACAACGCCTTCACCAGAGGTCGAAGCCACGCCGAATGTGTTGAACGAAAGCACGGTTGCATTCTCTTTGGAAATCGCCGCGGTGTCGATCATCGGCGATTTTGTGGGCCAACTGAAACTTCCGTTGTCAAGATCATAGGCGTCGTGAGCATCGGGGTCAGTTCCGAGAATCAGTTCCACGCGGATCGAATCGGCCACGCCATCGCCGTTTGCATCGTACATTTGCGCCTGTGAAATTGCCGGAGTCATCGATCCGGTGATCGTCACGGGAACTTTCTGATTGCGATCCAGCGGTTGATTGTTCTGGCCATCGGCGATTCCTTTGTCGCTGGTGAAATTGATCCAGTCACCTACGGAAAGGGTATTTGCATCTACCAAGCTGCGATATTTTGTGCCCGTCCCGGCAAACGAGTTGACACTGAACGAGCTCTGATTACCATTTTCTGAACCGGCAAAGCGGTGGAAATAGTCGCCAGAAGTTCCTGTTTTGAGCGGCTCAGAGACTTCAATTTCCAAGGTGTCAGTTCCACCAGAGGTGGCAGATCTAAAGCAGGTCGCCACGGTAATTGCTGGACCAACACGGTCGTCAATTACGGAGAACTGAACAATTTCAGAGGGACCATTTTTTTCACAGACCAGTTCGCCAAAACCGGAACCGAATCCCTGAAGATTGAGGTCGTTAATAGCGAGAGTGACCTCTTTTCCACTGGTCGAAGCGGCCAGTGTAGAACTGCTGTCGGCTTTTCCGTTCCATGTCCAGCGAACTTTCTTGACGTCCGTTGCCGTGTACGCTTCGGTGCCGCTGGAAATAGTAAACTGAACCGTGATTCGGTCGCCATTTCCTTGGGCTTTGGCACTGTTTTCATAGCTGACAAATGAACTGGTCACCTTTGGCGTATTGTTCGGATCGATCAATTTGAACGGTACCCACTGATTGTTCAACTGAGCACTGTTTGGCTGAGTTGCCTTGTCTTTCAGATCGCCGTCGGGAATGATCCTCACATGATCGTACTCTTTAAGATCGTTGTTTTTAAATATGAACTGCCATTTGTCCCCGCTGATCCATTTCACTGTTGGGATGGCTATAACGGTTCCCGTTCCCGCACTGCCGAGACGGAATTCAAGGTAGTTGTTTCCATCAGTCAGTGAACCAATCGGTTCAGAAACAGTAAGTTCAAGCACATACGTTTTGTTTGAAACCGAATCGTGGGGAAGAGAGTAGGTCACCAAAGAAGCGGGATCATTGACAATCGCCGGGCCGACACGGTCTACGAGGGGGCCACTGATGTCCGCGATTCCTGTGAACGAGAAGACGACGCGACCTTCACCATTACCTGTAGAATTCGAAGGTACAAAGGTGCAACTATCATCCCCAACATTTATGGATGAGTTCATTGACTTAAGAACCGATTGGGTTGGCCATGACTCCTGCTTACTCGTAGCATCACTCATAATGAATTTGTCCGCAGCCTCACCCAACGCAAGTTTGACACCGGCAGAGTCTGCTTTTCCATCTCCATTTTTATCGTATACAGCAGCAAATGTCACGATCGGCTCTTTACCACCAGATTTTTTGATTGGAACATACCGTGAAATTGTCAGTGGTTTGTTTCCAACAATGTCTTCGATTCCATTGGCAATGAATTTAACCAAATCTTGATCCTTTATTCCATCTTTGGGGAATAAAAAGAGCAAAGTATCTTTGTTAACTTCTACTTTTGAGGATGCGAAGTTTGATCCTGAAGAAGCAGTTGTTCGCAGATTAAGATATTCCCAATCTGTTTTGTTTATGGTTTTTAGTGGCTCCGTGGAAGTGACTTTCAAAGTGTCAAAGAGACGGTTTTTGTCAGCAAGAGAAAGGGTTGCAGAAAAAGCCGCTGGACCGACACGGTCTAGAAGTTTTCCTGTGATCTCTTTTGTTCCTTGGAAAGTGAAACTTACGAGACCTTCACCAAAACCATCATTGAAATTCGGAATGAAAGTACAACTATCGTCACCGCGAACTGTAAAGCTGTTCATGGTTTTCAGTGCAATATCGGTAGGCCACGATTCTTCCTTGGTGAGTGCATCTTTCATTATGAATTTGTCTGCCGCTGTGCCGAGCGTTAGCTTAACTGCACCGGAATCAGCAACACCATCACCATTTTTGTCATAGACCGCCGCGAATGCAACTTCAGGCTCTTTCCCTCCGGACTTTTGAATTTCAACATAGATTGAAATGGTCATAGGTTTGTTACCAACGGTGTCTTCAATTCCGTTGTCTATGAATTTCACCGAGTCTTCGCTGGTTATCCCATCTTTCGGGAAGAAAAAGAGTACCGTGTTACCACTGATCTCTACCTTTGACGAACTGATATTATTACCTGATCCACCAACTTTTTTAAAATTGAGATATTCCCAATCTGTTTTGTCGAGAGATTTAAGTGGCTCGGTTGGGGTTACTTTCAATGTATCAAATTGACGGTTTTTATCATCAATTGAGAGAAGTGCTGAATACGCAGAAGGCCCAACTCTGTCAAGGATTGATGTACTCAACGTCTTAATAGTGCCATCATCATTCAAATTAACGATCGAAAGAGCAGCTCCATTTGCTGCGCCTCCACTAAGAGCACTATTTGAAATGATCAACCGTTTACCAGAATCTTCAGTTGGAAGTGCTTTTGCCGTGATCACAGCCTTTGCTGGCCATGAATAATCTACCCGTTCATACGCAGGAACTGCTTTACTACATTGAACTTCTATGCGGTCGGCAATACCATTCCCATCCGTATCAAGTGCACGTGCAGAGTCAAGATTTGTCGGCTCTTTAAATTCGAGAGGGAGCTTATTGATAACAGAATTTCCAGATCCATCGGTCGACATTATCCAAACGAAATGTCCGGAAACGCCGTCAGGGAGTGCTTGGAATCCTTTTGCCATCGCTTTGGGAACGTCGATAGAATAAATTCTCTTGGTAGCACTTGAAGAATCAAGTATAGAAGCAGCGTTCCAGATTTTCCAGTCGTTGTCGATTGACCATTTAACATCGCCACACAGATTGTTATCTTTCATGGTATCAACAATTGTCATCACTTCGGAAACATTGTCATAGGATGTACTAAATGTTGCGTAGGGATATTTTTCATCCGCTGCTGGTGAACCAGAGCATCCCGATTTAAAGTGTCCCGAGTTCTGTGGGATTAGCATTGAAGCATCACCGGCAATCTGGAATCGACGGACAAAGGGCACGTCGGCTTTAATGGTTCTCAATACTGAGAGCAGGTCGTAGCGATAGCTCATCGTATTTGCTGAAGCAGTAGGTGCTTTACCTTTTACAATAGTAAATGCTGATTCCAATGTGTTCCAGATTTTTTGACGGGAACCACTAAAGTCACCAATTGTCGGATCATAATAGTGAAGCAAGAGACCGCCATTTCCCTGTTTTGCGACTGTACCACCATCACCAAAGAACATATCCCGCAGTTGATCGAGCGAAATTTCATAATCAATAACTGAAGTGTTTGGATTTTTGTTGATTTCAAACTCTTTAGAAGCAGAAACGAGAGTCTGGACAACATTGAGAATGTCGGGGCGATAATTACCGTTACCGATTGCAAACCGATTTCGCGCATTAGGATCTGCAATTGTTGCATCCACTGTTGTCGGATTGAGAACCGCCGCAACATCACCAATGCGAGACCATGCGCCGAGATTGTACATCGCAGTCATTGCGCCGAGTCCCATGTAGCGATCGGTTGCATTTTCAAGACCGTATTTCCAACAAATATCAGTTGCATAGGAACATACGTCGTAGTTAACATATTGGAAAATGATTGAAAGGAACATCGAGTTCAAGATTAGAGCACTCTTCTGGGGAGTTTCTCCTCGGTCACCTCGAGTATAATAGGAAAGCATTTCATTTACATCGATCCCACTTGATGTAACATCTGCAGCACCGGCCAATTTTTTTTCATATTTCGGGAAAAATTGAGGATAGCCAAGTGCGCGGTCACCACCTGCTGCATCTTCGACCTGCCAGAATCCATATACACCACCCTGATTTGTTGCACCCACGGGGAAAGTAGTTCCAATCCCTGTTTCTTTGGCTCCCATACCGAACATCCATTGAGCATCAGCACGAAGGAATTCTTGACCTATGGCAAGACTTAGCCAGTAGTGGGGCATATCTTTCCCTTGTTTCACGGTCACATCTGTACCGTTTACGCGGAATGATTGAGTGGGATATGCAAAATGAAGTTGTGTTTCACCGATCCACGTGTCCATGAATCCGCCGGAATATTTCCCGCCGTTTACTCCGAGACTATCATACTCATCGTAACGATAATCAGGATTATAGAAATTTGGTGTGCCGATCAAACTGTCGAGTTCTTGAAGTGTAATTGGATCAGCTTCTGCGGGATCGTCTGGAACTCCAGGAGCTCCTGTGCGAAGAAGTGCAACTTCAGAACCGGCAATCGGTTTAAAGCCGGACCCATCTTGTCCCCATTGAACATCTTGGTGAGACCAGCTCATTGATGTTCCCGGTTTTAGGTTGGCTGCAGTTCCATCGGCAGTGGAGTTGAGATAAATTTCAACTTCTTGATTTGGATTGTTGTTGATGACATTTCCGGGAGGGGCCCAGCTATTGAGAGTTGTCCACTGCTTTCCACTATTTTTAAATCGAACACCACCAATTCTCCATGGAGATACGGTGCTGTTTTTAATAGAAACGCCAAGTCCGCTAGTGGTAACCGAAGGATCAACGGCTCCATTCACTGCGCTGGCAAGAAGAACTGTGGCGATT